>CALCEM010000016.1 GCA_937900285.1 uncultured Fretibacterium sp.
GGCTCTCGCACATCCGTCGGAGGTTACACCGAAAAAATTAGACCGCACGACACAGAACAATTTGACGTTTCAGATCAAA
Organism: uncultured Fretibacterium sp.; assembly: GCA_937900285.1. GTDB lineage: Bacteria > Synergistota > Synergistia > Synergistales > Aminobacteriaceae > JAFUXM01. Next base: position 80 of record CALCEM010000016.1, read on the forward strand.
GAACTCTCGATGAGGTCGTGAAATGGCTCATGCAAAACGGTCATATACCTTCATTTTGTACGGCGTGTTATAGAGCTGGAAGGACTGGCGACCGCTTTATGAGTTTATGCAAGTCCGGGCAAATTTTAAATTGCTGTCACCCTAATGCGCTCATGACTTTAACGGAATATTTAGAGGATTATGCTTCGGACGAAACCAAAAAATTAGGTTATGAAATGATCGCTGAAGAACTCGAAAAAATTCCAAACGAAAAAGTTAAAGCGATTGCCAAAGAAAATATTAACGCAATGAAAAATAATAATAAACGCGATTTCAGATTTTAAAATTTTAAATCATGTCTCTAAATCAAACACCTTCAGGCGAGAGGATTCAAATAGCTTTTTTTGGAGTTCGGAACGCTGGCAAATCAAGTCTGGTAAACGCCGTAACAGGACAAAATTTATCAGTCGTTTCAGAATTTAAAGGAACTACAACAGATCCCGTAAAAAAATCTATGGAGCTGTTACCTCTCGGACCTGTCTTAATAATTGATACGCCAGGATTTGATGACGTTGGAATTTTGGGAGAATTACGAATTAAAAAGACTCGCGAAATTTTAAATAAATGCGATGTTGCTATACTCGTTAAGACTGCCGGCGAAATTTTAAATAACACTGAACGCGAAATTATAAAATTATTTGGAGATCGTCCGTACATAATCGCAAATAATAAAGCTGATTTATTACAAAATATTCCAGAACCAAATAATTCAAATGAAATTTATGTCAGCGCGTTAACCGGGTTTAATATTGAAGCTCTTAAAAATAAAATTGCTTCGCTCGTGAAAAATTTTGAGCAGGACAATAAAAAATTAATTTCTGATTTATTAACGCCCGGAGATTTTGTAATTTTAGTTGTTCCGATCGATAAAGCAGCACCGAAAGGCAGATTAATTTTACCGCAACAGCAAACTATACGGGACATTTTAGACTCTCATAACGCCTGCGCAATTTGTCAGGAAAATGAATTAAAAAATATTTTGAGCAGGTTCACGCCGAAAGTTGTTATAACTGATTCGCAAATATTTAAAACTGTTTCGGAAATTGTCCCGAAAAATATTTATTTAACGTCGTTCTCGATTTTATTTGCGAGATATAAGGGCGATTTAAAAATTTTGGTTGACGGTGCGGAAAAGTTATCACGCTTAAAAGATTCCGACCGCGTTTTAATTTCTGAGGGCTGTACACATCACAGACAATGCGGAGATATTGGAACGGAAAAAATTCCGAACTGGATTAAAAAATTTACCGGCTCAAATCCTGAATTTAATTTTACGTCCGGCGGAGATTTTCCTGAAGATCTATCAGAATATAATTTAATTATTCATTGCGGCGGGTGCATGTTGAACGCTCAAGAAATGAAATCCAGATTATTGCGCGCTAAAAATTCCTGCGTTCCAATCGTAAATTATGGTGTAGCAATTGCAAAAATGAACGGTATTTTAAATAGGAGTTTAGAAATATTTAATATTTAATATAATTTAAGCATGAAAAATTTTGCGAGAATAATAAAAGATATTTTTAAATTTTATCCTGTTAAATTGCCGTTCGTAATATTCTTAATAATTTTTTGTGCCGGCGTTAATACGATGCCTTCAGTTTTTATTCAGAAAATAATATTTTTGATCGAGAATTTAAATATAAATACTTCATGGCCGGTTTTTAGAATTGAGATTATAAAAATTTTGAGCGTGCTTTTAATATTTTACGTTCTTTCACTTTTGGGAGCGTATTTAAACGGGCAGATCGGAGCGGAAATAACTCAGGGGATTTTAATGCAGTTTAGACAAAAAATGTTTAACTCAATGGAAAATTTGCCGGTCAAATATTTTGATACAAATCCGCACGGAGATATTATGAGCCGTTACACAAATGATGTTGATTCAATGCGTCAGATGATTTCTCAGGCTCTCCCGCAATTATTGACCTCAATTATAACAATGATAACAATTTTAAGCATAATGATTTATTTTTGTGTATGGTTGACGCTTGTTACTTTAATTGGAATTTTTATAATGTACAAAATAACGCGGAGGATCGGCGGAAAATCTTCAAGACATTTTAAACGCCAGCAAAAAAATACGGGAGCGCTTGAGGGTTTTGCAGAAGAAATTATGAACGGTCAGAAGGTCGTAAAAGTATTTTGCCATGAAGATGAAAGCATAAAACAATTTGAGAAGCTCAACGAAGAATTATTTATAAATTCTGAAAAGGGAAATAAGCGCGCTAACACTTTAGGCCCGATTTTAAATAATGTCGGAAATATTTTATATGTAATAATGGCGTTATCGGGAGGAATTTTAATTTTATCCGGCGTTAAAAATTTGAGTTTATCGGGCTTGCCGATTTCGATAAGCGTAGTAATTCCATTTTTGAACATGACAAAACAATTTGCAATGAATATAAATCATTTATCGATGCATTTAAACGCAATAATTTCCGGTTTAGCTGGAACCGGGAGAATTTATGATTTAATTGACAGTGCTCCAGAGAGTGATGAGGGCGAAAATAATTTGAAAAATATCACCGGCAAAATAAAATTTGAAAATGTAAATTTTGGATATGGCTCAAAAAAAGTTTTACACGACATAAATTTAACAGCAGAACCCGGCAAAAAAATCGCAATAGTTGGGTCGACTGGAGCGGGAAAAACTACGATCGCGAATTTAATAACGAGATTTTACGATGTAGATGACGGAAAAATTTTAATTGATGATGCCGAAATAAATAATATTAAAAAATCCGAACTGCGCAAAAATATCGGAATAGTTTTACAGGATACAAATTTATTTACAGGCAGTGTCATGGAAAATATTAAATATGGAAATTTGAACGCAACTGATGAAGATTGCATAAACGCCGCGAAATTAACGAACGCTCATAAATTTATAATACAACTTCCAGCCGGGTATAAAACTTTATTACAGGGCAACGGATCGAATTTAAGTCAAGGTCAGCGGCAATTAATAACGATAGCGCGTGCGGCTGTAGCAAATCCTGCAATAATGGTTTTAGATGAAGCCACCTCATCAATTGATACGCGTACCGAAGCATTTGTACAAAAAGGAATGGATGCATTAATGAGGGGGCGGACAGTTTTCGTAATAGCTCACAGGTTATCGACCGTAAAAAATTCTGATTTAATTCTCGTTATGGAGCATGGGGAAATTATTGAGCGTGGCACGCATGAAGAATTAATGAAATTGAACGGAAGATATTTTAAATTATATACGGGAGCTTTTGAGTTGCAGTAATATTTTATTTTTTAGCTCATATGCTTTACAAAATTTCTGTAATGAATATACGAAATTAACGCCACTAAAATATCCGCAGTCGCTTGCGTCCAAACAATTCCGTACATTCCGAAAAAATAATTTAAAATATACAACATCGGAATATTAAAAACTGCCCAGCGCATCACAGCTAAATATAACGCCATGTAACCTTTACCGACCGCCTGAAAAAAATTCAACGGGTGAAAACATAAAAACATGAACGGCGTTGCGATACATCTGGCGCGTAAAAAATTCGTTCCGATTCTCACGGTTTCAGAATCAGAAATAAAAAATTTCATGATGTAATACGCAAATATTTCATATAAAATTACTGCTATAAATCCCGTTAAAATTCCTACGTTTCTGGAAAATTTTACAGTTTCTTTCATTCGTTTAAAATTTTTCGCTGCGTAATTATAAGCTGCAAGGGGCATCATTCCCATACATATACCAATCCCGATATTTAAGGGGAGTCGCTCGGCTTTTAAAACTATTCCGATGGCTGCGAGAGCTGTATCACCGTAAGAGGCTGCTAACTTGTCAATTATTATATAAGCGAGATCAAATAAGAAAGTTGCTAACGCTGAAGGGATTCCGACGAAGAAAACAGATTTAATATTTTTACTTGACGGCAGACCCTTAAACGGTGATAAAGATAACGAACTCTTTACGCCCAATTTATGAAGCACGATTAAAAAATATATGCACGAAACAAAATTTGAAAGCATTGTAGCAATTCCTGCGCCTAAAGCTTCAGAACCTTGAGGCAGAATTACAAACATAAATATAGGATCGAGAATAATATTTAAAATTCCTCCCATTGCCATCCCGAAGCCTGCATATTTTGAAAATCCTGTGCTGCGTAATAAATTCGATAGAGTCATCGTTAAAATTGTTGGGACTGCTCCGATAACTATAACGCAGAATGTATATTCACTAGCAAATTTTAAAGTCCCGGAACTCGCGCCAAGTAAATTTAAAATTGGATTCATAAATAAATACGTGAACAGTGAAAATAATCCCGCGATTATAATTGACATGTAAAAACAAAATGCGCTGACTTTTTCTGCATCTTCTAATTTGTTTACGCCGAGCAGTCTTGAAATTAAAGTTCCTCCGCCCAAGCCGAATAATCCAGCGAAAGAAATCGTAATATTGAACACCGGCAGAATTAACGAAACTCCGGCGACCATTAAGGGATTATTAGTCCTGCCAATAAAAAAAGTGTCGGCCATGTTGTAAATTAAAATAATTAATTGTCCTATTATCATCGGTAGAGCGAGGGTGAATAATGCTTTTGGAACTGGATAATTTTCAAAAATTTCAGAATTAGCTGCTTTCAAATTTTTTCACACTTCCCAAATAAATTTATTGTTTTAAATATAATCCGAAATATTATAATGAAAAAAAATTTAGGCGGGGTGATTTCAAATGACAGAATCCGGAAATATTACGCGTAATGATTATGTTGTAAAAGAAGTTTTTGATGCGCGCATGGATAGAATGGAAATGCTACTTGAAAAAACTGTAATGGAAATAAAATCCGAATTTAAAGAGTTTAGGTCTGAAATTAAAAATGAAATTACAGGAGTCAGATCGGAAGTTAATGAATTTAGATCAGAATTAAAAAGTGAAATGGCCGGGGTTAAATCGGAATTAAAAGATGAAATCGCCGGGGTTAAATCCGAATTAAAAGATGAAATAGCCGGGGTTAAATCGGAATTAAAAAACGAAATCGCCGGGGTTGAGTCGGAAGTTACAGAACTTAGATCAGAAGTAAAAAACGAAATAGCTGGGGTCAAATCAGAATTAAAAGATGAAATAGCCGGGGTTAAATCGGAATTAAAAAGTGAAATCGCCGGGGTTAAGTCGGAATTAAAAGATGAAATAGCCGGGGTTGAATCGAAATTAAAAGATGAAATAACCGGGGTTAAATCGGAAGTTACGGAACTTAGATCAGAAGTAAAAAACGAAATTACCGGAGTCAAATCAGAAGTAAAAGTACTTGAAACGCGCGTGACCTCCGTTGAAAAACAGCTTGATATGATGAATAATCGTATATCTGATCTTCAAACCGTAGTTTATTGGGGTTTTGCTATTATTACCCTTGTTATTGCATTCGCTACACTTTTTACGCCGATAACAGAATTTTTTAAAAATCTTCGCAAACCTTCGTTAACAATTGAGGAAGTAGAGCAACTAATTAATAGAAAGCTCGAAAATATAAATTTAGGGAGGTAAAATTTTTTCATGAACGAGTTAATACGCATTAATAAAAATGATGTCGTAGCAGTAGCGTTAAGGCCATTGAGCGCAAATTCTGAAATATCTGTGAGCGGAGCAGATTTTAAAATTAAACTCAATGAAGATATTCCAATGGGGCATAAAGTTGCCTTAAAAGATATTAACGCCGGCGATCAAATTATTAAATACGGCTTTCCAATCGGTGAAGCTACGGAAAATATTTCAAAGGGCGGCCACGTTCACACAAATAATATGCATACGTTGTTGAGCGGTGCGCATGAATATAATTATATTCCGACAAATCCCGTCGTAAATTTCAAGGAGCCTGTTAAATTTATGGGTTACCGTCGCAAAAATAAAACTGTTGGGATTCGTAATGAACTTTGGATAATTCCGACGGTCGGATGCGTTAACGACATCGCTTTAAATCTCGAATTAATGGTGCGCGAAAAATTAAATTTTGAAGATGTCAAGGCGTTTACTCATCCTTATGGCTGTTCCCAAATGGCTGACGATCAGGAACATACTCGCCAGATGTTGGCAAATTTAGTTACGCATCCAAATGCGGGCGGAGTTTTATTGTTAGGTTTGGGCTGTGAAAATTCCGGCATCGATGAAATAAAAAAACGCATGAAAGAATATGATCAGGATCGCGTAAAATTTTTAATTTCTCAAGATCATGAAGATGAAATTTCTGATTCATTCGAAATATTAAAAGAGCTTGTCGAAAAAATTAAAAAAGATGTCCGCGAAGAATGCGACACTTCGGATTTAATTGTCGGCTTGAAATGCGGCGGAAGTGATGGGCTTTCAGGAATTACGGCGAACCCAACGATCGGAGCATTTTCAGATTTATTAATTTCTCACGGAGGCGCAACTATTTTAACGGAAGTCCCGGAAATGTTCGGAGCTGAAACAATTTTAATGTCACGCTGCAAAGACGAAGAAACATATAATAAAACTGTTCACCTGATAAACGATTTTAAAGATTATTATGCTTCATGCGGTCAACCTGTTTACGAAAATCCATCGCCCGGCAACAAAAAAGGCGGAATAACTACGCTTGAAGATAAGGCGCTCGGCTGCACACAAAAAAGCGGTTCAGCTCCAGTAATGGACGTTTTGAAATATTCTGAGCAGGTTAAATCGCACGGATTAAATTTATTATCTGCGCCGGGAAATGATTTAGTTGCTTCGACTGCTTTAGCTGCTGCTGGTGCTCAAATAGTATTATTTTCGACTGGGAGGGGCACACCTTTTGGCTGTCCAGTTCCGACGGTGAAGATTTCGAGCAATTCCGATTTATATTCGCGTAAAGGTAAATGGATCGATTTCAACGCCGGGACATTAGTCGAGGGTGGAACGATTGCGGAAAAAGGTGAAGAATTATTTAAATTTGTCCTCGAAATAGCAAACGGAAAAGAAACCCGCAACGAAATAAATAATTTTCAGGGAATGGCAATTTTTAAGACTGGTGCAACGTTGTAAATTAAAATTAACAGCATAAAAAAATAATTTTCAGGGTGTCGTGTTAAATTGCGGTACTCTGAATTATTTTTGTTTTATAATAGGCTCAAGGAAAAAATTTTTTCAGGAAGAATTGAAATAAAATAAAATAATCATGTTTGAATTTAAAATTATCGCCGAATGTCAAATTACTGGAGCAAGAGCCGGAGAATTTGTTACACCTCACGGAATTATAAAAACTCCCGTATTTATGCCCGTCGGAACTTTAGCCACTGTTAAAGCAATGTCGCCCGATGAATTAAGAGAGATTAACTCTCAAATTATTTTGGGCAATACTTACCATTTATATTTACGTCCAGGCATGGAAGTTATAAAAAAAGCTGAGGGCTTACATAATTTTATGAACTGGAAACGGCCAATTTTAACGGACAGCGGAGGATTTCAAGTTTTTTCACTCGCTAAATTACAAAAGATAACCGATGAAAAAGTTATTTGCAGATCTCATAAAGACGGCTCATTGTTAGAAATGTCTCCAGAATGGTCAATACAAACGCAAAAAATTTTAGGCAGCGACATAATGATGTGTTTTGATCAGTGCTGCGAATTTCCTGCTGATCATGATAAAGCACAAGAAGCTAAAAACAGAACAACTCTCTGGGCCGAACGTTCATTAAAATATTTTAAAGATCACTGCGACGAAAATTTACAAGCTCTTTTTGGAATCGTTCAGGGTTCAATTTACGAAGATTTGAGAATCAAAAGCGCGGAAGAAATTATTAATTTAAATTTTCCAGGTTATGCGGTCGGAGGGCTTTCGGTCGGTGAACCTCATCAGGACATGTATAAAATTTTGGATCTGCTTAAAAATATTTTGCCCCACGATAAACCGCGCTATTTAATGGGAGTCGGATATCCACCTAATATTATCGAAGGAATTGCGCGAGGTGTTGATATGTTCGACTGCGTTTTACCAACTAGAAACGGACGAAACGGAACATTATTCACATCTGAAGGCAGAATAAATATCAGATCAAAAATTTATGAGCAGGATTTCTCACCAGTTGATCCGGAATGCGACTGCTATTTATGTAAAAATTTTACTAGAGCTTATTTGCGTCATTTATGCCATTGCGGTGAAATTTTATCGGCTCGTTTATGTTCTTGGCACAATTTGAGGTTTAGTATTAGACTGGCTGAACAAGCACGCGAAAATATTATTAATGGAACTTATCCCGAATTTATAAAAAATTTTTATGCAAAATTCCATGACTCAAAAATTAATAATTAATAAATTTAATCCTGAACCTGAAATTATTTCACAGGCCGCAAATATTATTAACTCCGGTGGTCTCGTTGCTTTTCCAACTGAAACAGTTTACGGACTCGGCGCAAATGCTTTAAACCCGGAAGCCGTCAAAAAAATTTTTATTGCTAAAGGCAGGCCCCAAGATAATCCGTTAATTTTGCACGTTAGCAATTTTGATCAGGTTAATAAGCTCGTGTATTTAAACGATACAGCAAAAATTTTAATGCGCGAATTTTGGCCGGGACCTTTAACGCTCGTTCTAAACGCAAAAAATATTATTCCTCTTGAAACTCGCGGAGGCTTAAACACTGTAGCCATAAGAATGCCCGATAATCCTACCGCACTCGCTTTAATTTCAAAATCAAATACTCCGATCGCCGCTCCAAGTGCTAATTTAAGCGGGAAACCCAGCCCAACAGATGCTAATACAGTTTATAACGACATGGCCGGGAAAATAGATTTAATTCTCGATTCCGGAAGCGTAAAAATTGGAATTGAATCAACAGTGATTGATGTCAGCGACCCAAATAAAATTTTATTGTTGCGTCCTGGAGGTTTGGGAATTGAATTAATTGAGGATTTTTTACACGTTAAAATAATTTCTCCCGATTCAGATAATTTAAAATTAAAACGATCGCCGGGAACTCGTTACAGACATTACGCGCCAAATATTCCGGTTATAATTTACGGCTCGAAAATCCCGGATGAAAAATATAAAAATTATATTAATGAGTCCGCTTATATCGGTTTAGAAATGCCGAACGAAAATTTTAAGGAGATATTAATTTTTGATTCAGTCGAGAATTATGCGCACGGATTATTTTCAGCGTTCAGGAAATTTGAAGATCAGCATTTAATAAAATATATTTTTGCGCAATGGCCTCCAGGTAATGGGATCGGTTTAGGTCTGCAAGATAGAATTAAACGCGCGGCACAGGGTTAAAAATTTTAAAGCCCACGCCGTTTTTTTTAAGCAATTTAGATATAATAATCAAATAAAAATTTTACGGAGGAGTATATAAATAAAAATGCGCTGGATAATTTTAGCACTTACACTCGGTGCATCTGTAACTTCGATAATACATGGAGTATTTATGTTATTCGGAACTCTTTCAAGCACTGCGGGGGCTGTTTTGGGAATTCCTGAAACGCTTTCTGCGAGTTTGCCTTTGATCTCTGCTATATTAGCTTTAGCCGGTGGGATAATAGCATTTAATTACAGCAAGTGGGGAGCATTATTTTTAATTTTTGCTGCTGCTGTATGTGCTCCAGCTTCGAGGGATATATGGTTTTACGGCGGAATTTATTTTTTAGCTGGTATATTATGCTTCTTTCTTAAAAAACCTTATGACATTCAAGATTCTTATTATTATGAAGATGAAGACGATGAAAATTATATTGAAGACGATGAAAATAATAATTTTGAATATGAATATTATTCCGATTCAGATTCAGATTCATACGAAGAAGAAAATATTAACGACGAGATCGAAAATAATAAAAAATCACGGAAAAATATTTATAATAACGATATTGCCGATGAGTTAGAAGCAGACATAAAACCAGAAAATTTAAATTTAAACGAACAACCTAAAATCAGAAGACGCACATCAAAAATTTGCCCGACCTGCGGCGCAACTGTTTCACGCGAAGACAGATTTTGCTCAACCTGCGGGACACCTTTACACGTCTTTAACGATGAGAACACTCAGGAAAATATAAATAATTCTGGAGTAAACTCAATTTTATCCGGGCAAAATATGAATTTAAATTCAAATTCAAACCAAAATGACGAAATTGATGAAATTACAGAAATTCCAAACGAAAAATTAAAAGTAAACGTTAAAAAAGTTTCAGATCCCGTAATGGAAAATTATGACGATTTAAATTTTAATGGTGGTGAAGATATGAGCGCAAATGATTACAGAGTAACGATACAACGTCCGGAACGCGATAATATTGCATTTGCTCGCAGTAATAGTAATATTAATCCTGGTTCGGCCTCGTCAACTTATCAGAGTTTTTCAAATTCGCGTTATACACGTCGGGGCAAAAAACCTAAAAAATCTTTGGGACGCAAAATTTTAGGAGTGTTCTTATTGATCGCAGCAGTCGGAGGAGCTTTATATTTTCTGCTCGGTTTAAGGAAGTTACCGCCCGGAGAATTGCCGCCAATGGTTAGGCCGGAAATTACTAACGCTGATGAGAAAAAAAATAATAATATTGTCGCAAATGAACCAACAAGAGCGCGGGAAAATTCAAGCTCAAGAAATACCCAAACTGTTGAGGCTGTCAGCGTAAATAAAAATATTTTGCCGAACTTTACACCGGAAGCTGAACCAAAACAGGGAATTATTTCAGGAAATGCCGTAAACGTTAGAACGGATCACACAACAAGTTCTCAGGCAGTCACAAAATTAAATAATAATGCACGCGTTGAAATTTTAGATTCATGGACAGGGCGTTCAGGAAATTTAAACGGAACTTGGTACAGAATTAATACTAATGGCAGAGAAGGCTGGGTATTCGGGAAATATTTGAGGCCGTCCGGTTCTGGTTTGCCATCTGGATATTCAAACGCTCTGTTAAAAAGTTTGGGAAGCAGCCGCTCGGAATTAATTGAGAGTTTAGGCCAGCCTGTTAAAGGAACGTCAACAAATATTGAGTGGTCCGGCTTAAGCGTTAATTTACGCGGCGATGAAATTACGAGACTGAGCATCACCGGCTCAAGATATGAATTACAGAACGGCGTAAAAGTTGGAATGTCACGAGAAAATTTAACGAGAATAATGGGCTATCCTTCCAGCATTAACAGCGCGCAAAGACTGGTAAATTATAACGAAGGTTCTAAAACCGGTTTAAGCATCAGATTAAGCTCAATGAACGATAACGCTACGGTAAGCGCAATAACTGTAAACGAAGTTAGATAATTTAATTTAATTTTAATTTAAAAAAATTCCTCCGGGATTAAGTAAAAATAAAAATAAAAATTCTGGAGGATTTATAAATTTATGAAGGGGTTTCATCAAATTGGAAATTAAAAATAATTCGCAGTTGAATTCTATTTTATACGCGTTCACTCAAATTTTTACGGACATTTTAATTTATCAGATTTGTATGCATATTATGTTTGCGTTAAAAGGCGATTCGGCTGATTATAATTTTGAGATCCGCGCGTTTTTATCCGGGATAGTCGTAATATGTTATGCTTCGAGTTCGTTATATGCTTTTCAAAATTGGACATTATGGAACGAAGTCAGCGAAATTTTAAAGAGCAGCGTATTAATTTTATTGCTTTCAGTTTTATATATATATGCGAATAATTTTAATTTTTCAAGATTTGCGATGGTGATAGGAATTTTAATTTTTGTGCCAATTGATATTATTGCCAGATATTTATTGCGGAGGATTTTTTATAAAGCCGGGTTATTTTCGTCCAGAGTTTTAATAATTGGTGCGGGCAATGCGGGGGAATTATTTGCGCAAAAAATTACGTCTCATAAATTTATGTGCAGCAAAATTTTAGGATTTCTGGATGATGACGAAGCAAAACAAAATATTTTTATTTCCGGCGTTCCAGTTTTGGGAAAATTAAACGACTTTGAAAATATACAATTGCAAATAAAAGCAGATGAAGCAGTTATAGCGATTCCTACAGCGTCAAGGCAGAATATAGCGAAAATTTTAAGCAGAATCGAAAATAATATAAGTTACGTGAAATATATTCCAGATATGTACATGCTCACGACTTTAAGCGCAGTAATAAGCAACATGGATGGAATGCCCGTTATTTCTGCACGTCAAGGTTTATTAAATCCGGTGAATAGAATAATTAAAAGTTTTATGGATTATTTTGGCGGTTTTTTGGCGTTAATATTATTTTCACCGTTAATGATTTTTGCTGCAATTAAAATTAAATTAGAGGATGGAGGCGACATATTTTTTAAACATAAACGGGTTGGGCAGGATTTAAAAAATTTTTACGTATATAAATTTAGGTCGATGGTTCCAAATGCTCAGGAAATTTTAAAGGAAATGTTAAAGGATGAAAATTTAAAAAAGGAATTCAGCGAAGCATTTAAATTTAAAGATGATCCAAGAGTTACGAAAATAGGAAAATTTTTGCGCAAAACAAGTATAGATGAAATGCCTCAAATTTTTAACGTTTTACGCGGTGAAATGAGTTTAGTAGGTCCTCGCCCAATAGTAGACGAAGAAGTAAAAAAATATTATGGTTATAACACTTCAAAACAAATTTTTCACATTAAACCCGGTTTAACTGGATTTTGGCAAGTAAGCGGACGCAATGATGTAAAAGATTACCGCTCCAGAATAGAATTTGATTTATATTATATTCATAATTGGTCCGTATGGCTCGATGTAATAATAATTTTAAGAACCGTACGTGAAGTAATTTCAGGTAAAGGAGCGTATTAATTTAATCTTAATAATTTAATTTTCGTCATAACCTGAGCGAGTTAATTTTAATGCACTCAAATATTTTAAAAATAATGCTGTCGTCAAAATTAAATCACTGCCACCCGGATAAACTCCTTCGGCGCGTAAAGTTCTGTCAAAATTAAAAATCATTTCCATTCCTTGAGATGTAAGCATTCCGCCGGAGTTTATAATTTTTGTAGATTCCTTTTGAACGTTTAATAATTTTGCGATGCCGTTATGAGCAGTTATATAAGTGTCTTCGAGCGTCGACATAATATTTATAAGCACGTGTATTAATCTTTCACGTAATTCTAAATGTCCGTGAGTGGCTTCGAGTTCGTTTATTAAGCGCAATGCTTCGAGGACGTTAGGGAATCCTTTATCAGCTTCACCGCGACAGCCTTCGATGCCGTAAGTAATATAAGATTTTTGACCGGGCGATAAAAATTTTTTCCCGGAGTTTTCGCTATCGTTCAAGCTCCATAAATCTTTTTCAACTATTCCGCGAATATATGCACTTGCCGTTAAAATTAATGCTCCAGGTGTTAAATTTCGTTTTTGAGCGATCAATTTTCCAGCAGCAGCGCAAATTAATCCCAATAAAAATATATGTCCACGAAATTTTATCCTGCCTCTGGTTGCTCGTAATACATCCTGTTGTCCAATCGAAGCAGAATTTTTTAAAATCATGTAAGAATCTTCAGGCTTAATATTTTCCGTTTCAATTCCAACCGATGCGGAATTTACTAAACTTTGAAATAAAGCCATTGCAGCATCATTAATATCAAAAAAATTTGCTCCGTCCAATGCAGAACTATCAAGAGGCGTAACTAATCCCGGCTTCGGATATAATGAATTTACGTTCATGATGGATTTAACGGCTAATTTTGCGATGTTAAAAATATAAATTTCAGTCAATTATATTAACTCTCCCATTAAAATTTTTTTTATAATATCACTAAATTTTTCAGGAGGTGTTTTGCTTTGCAGTTAAGTATTAAAGGTCTTGAGGATAAAGCATCCTGGCAAAAAGCTAATATAAAACTCCCAACCTATGATATTAAAAAAATGCGTTCGGTCACAAGTTCAAAACCTGAATGGATTCATTTTGGAGCTGGAAATATTTTCAGAGGATTTATTGCGGCTCTTCAGGATAAATTATTAAATGAAGGTCTTGAACAATCTGGAATAATTGCGACAGAAACATTTGACTACGATATTATTAAAAAAATTTATGATCCGTTCGATAACTTAACTTTAATGGTGACGCTCAAAGCTTCAGGCGATCTCGACATGAATATAATTGCTTCGATTGCTGAAGGTATTAGAGCAGATTCCAGCGATGCAGACGAATGGGCTAAACTCAAAAAAATTTTTGTAAATCCATCGCTCAAAATGGTAAGTTACACTATTACCGAAAAAGGTTACGCATTACGCGACATGAAGGGCGAATTATTCCCGGTTGTAGTAAGCGACATGAAAAACGGCCCGGATAATCCTAAACATGCAATGAGTGTTACAGCTTCTTTATTGCTTGAGAGATTTAGGGCAAATGCTCAGCCTGTAGCAGTCGTCAGCATGGATAATTGCAGCCATAACGGGGAAAAATTACGCGCTTCAGTTTTGGAGGTTGCAAAATCTTGGGTTGATAATTCATTTGCCGATAAAAGTTTTTACGAATGGCTCAGTAATGAAAAAATTGTAAGCTTCCCGTGGAGCATGATCGATAAAATTACGCCCAGACCTTCTGAAATTGTCGAAGAGAAATTAAAATCTTTAGGCGTTGAAAATATGCAGCCGGTCATTACAAATAAAAATACTTATATTGCTCCGTTCGTAAATGCTGAAGCACCTCAATATTTAGTAATTGAAGATAATTTCCCGAATGGCCGACCAGCTCTCGAAAAAGCAGGAGTTTATATGACCGACCGCGAAACAGTAAATAACACTGAGCGCATGAAAGTTACAACGTGTTTAAATCCTTTACATACTGCGCTGGCCGTTTACGGATGCATGCTCGGTTATAAAAAAATTGCTGACGAAATGAGCGACCCGGAATTAAAAAAACTTGTTGAAACTGTAGGCTATAAAGAAGGTTTACCGGTCGTCGTTAACCCGAAAATTTTAGACCCCAAAAAATTTATTGATGAAGTTGTCGGCGAGCGTTTACCAAATTCATATTTACCTGATACACCTCAAAGAATTGCAACTGACACAAGCCAAAAAATCCCGGTGAGATTCGGTGAAACTTTAAAAAGTTATTTAGCAAGCTCCGAACTAAATATTAAAAATTTGGTCGCTATTCCTTTAACTTTAGCCGGCTGGTTAAGATATTTAACAGGAATTGATGACAACGGCGAAGCAATGCCCGTAAGTTCTGATCCTATGCTTGAAAATTTACAGGCCGAAATGAAAGCTAACGGAATAAAAAATATATTGAGCAATAAAAATATTTTCGGTGTAGATTTGTACGAGGCTGGACTCGCTGAGAAGGTTTCAGGATATTTTGACGAGTTGAACGCGGGTAAAGGTGCAGTGCGCAAGACTCTTAAAAAATATTTAGGTTAAGCAAGATAAAATAAATAAAAAAATTTCCCCTTCAAATTAAGAATAAAAAAATAAAATCTGGAGGGGATTTAAAATTAATTAATTAATTATTCTTCAGCGCCTGCATTTAATAATATGGTCATTATTTCCAGCTTATGTTTTGATGAACAGCTCCCGTTTGTTATCCCCAAAACTGAAACCCCGTTTTTATCGCGTGCATTAATATTAAATTTATATTTGATCAAAGTCCTTACAATTTCCGGGTTATCAGCATAAACAGCATACATCAAAGCAGTACGCCCTGATTTGTCGGCTAAATCTTTCGCGCCGGATTTTGCGAGAGCATAAGTGACTTCGGGATTTTGGTTATAACATGCTGCTAACATTACGGCCGTATGTCCTTCGTTATCTCTTGAATTTATGTAAGCGCCAGAGCCGATTAAAATATTTATTAATACCGGATCGCTTGAGTATTTTGATGCGATCATTAAAGCTGTTGAACCGTCTCGTTCTCTGATATTTACTTCAGCGCCGGCCATGAGGAGAGTTTTAATATTTTCGAGTAATTCAAATTTTGGATTTTGCGAATAATCTGCTACAGCTAAATTTAAAGCGGTTGAACCTTCACGGGTTTTTATATTTAAATCTGCTCCAGCTGATATTAATGCTTTTATTGCTTCTGCGCTGTCGTTGCATAACATTAAAGCCGTTTCGCCGTAAACATTTTGAGCGTTGACATCTGCGCCTGCCTGTATTAGAGTGCCGATTACTTTTGGTTTTTTGGTGCACATGAGAGCTGTTGTGCCGTATTTATTTTTAGCATTAACGTCAGCGCCGGCCTCAATTAAAATTTTTGTTGCTTCGATATTTTCATTATTGGACACTGCCAACATTAAAGGTGTTTTATCTTCTTCGTCAGTCATATATAAATCTGCTCCGTTATTCAGTGCGAGTTTAATTTCATCTGGTGAACCATATTTACATATTTCAAAAAATCCTATATCCTGAGCTGTGTTCTTTTCAAATTTTTTCTGTACGAATGAAAATCCGGCAAATATAAAAACAATGACCACTATTCCGAGCGCAATATATAAAAACTTTTTATCAGACAATTTAAATTTTCCCTCCCAAATAAAAACATACGGGCAATATTTTATAATATTCTGGAAAAAATTTTTTTAAAACGGGGCATTAAAAATATAAAAAATGTTTTACGAAATTCTGAGCCGGGAATTTATTTATATAAAATATTATTTCTTAATTCAATTTGAACAAATATATATTTACTGGGTTTTAGGAATGGCGATCGGGTCATTTATTTCAGTATTTTGCAAAGGATATATAAACAAAATATTTTCAAATTTTAGCAAGGAAAAATTAGGATTATTCGGAATAATTCCAGCGTGCATATTAGGAATAATTTCGCCGTTATGTATGTACGGCACGATTCCCGTAGCTGCTTCGTTTCATAAAGAAGGTATGCGCGAGGATTGGTTATCATCGTTTATGATGGCATCGATCTTACTGAATCCCCAATTAATAATTTATAGTGCAGCGCTTGGGAAAACTGCTTTAACAGTTCGTATAATTTCGTGTTTTATGTGCGGAATATTTGCGGGTTTGTGCGTTAAATTTTTGTTTGGCAATAAATTTTTTAATTTCGGCGGATTTTATGAAATTTCAAATCGCGACACAGACCCAAATTTAATTTTAAGATATATAAAAAATTTTTTAAGGAATTTGCGTGCAACCGGAATATATTTTATATTCGGAATATTTTTAAGCGCTTTATTTCAAAGGTATGTGCCCGCTGAAAGTTTTGCGAATTTGTTCGGCCGTAAAAATGGATTTGGTGTTTTAATGTCCGCAACGATTGGAGTGCCTTTATATGCTTGCGGAGGTGGAACAATTCCATTATTGCGGGAATGGCTTTACAGCGGTATGAGCATGGGAGCAGCTTCAGCGTTTATGATAACCGGGCCGGCAACAAAAATAACAAATTTAGGAGCGTTAAAAATAGTTTTGGGCGCAAAGAATTTTATATATTATTTAATGTTCGTGATTTGTTACTCTATTTTGAACGGTTTAATTGTTAGTGCATTTGTATAAATTTAAATTTTTTCGGCGTGTATAATTAGCAAAATTTATGAATAACTCATTTTATGGGAGCATGATCAAAATGGTTTTGGGCACTTTACAATATCCATCACGCTATATCGGATTAGGAGAAGGAGTTTATACAGGTTTAAAACATCTTTTAGAACTTGATTTAAATAACTTGCAGCCAGGTAAATACGAAATTGACGGCGATAATATTTTTTTTGAAGTCCGCGAAATTGAAACGGTGAAACCTGAAGAAAAATATTTTGAAGCTCATAAAAATTATTTGTACATTCATATTACTATAAGTGGCGAGGAATGGTTTGGATATTCTGACGTAAAAAATTTGGAGCCTAAAAAGGAATATGATTCAGAAAAAGACTCGGCTTATTATTCCGGCAGAGGTGTATTTTTACAAAGCCCTCCCGGACATTTTATTTTATTTATGCAGAATGATGCGCATAAAGCCGGCATTTATTTCAATCAGCAGGGCACCGTGAAAAAAATTCTGTTAAAAGTCAAAATATGAACGACGAAATTTTTATGAAATATGCATTAAACGAAGCTAAAAAAGCATTTTCACGCGGAGATGTTCCGATCGGTGCTGTTATAGTTCATGACGGGAAAATTATAAGCTCAGGCAGTGACGAAAAATTTAACGATCCTACAGCTCACGCCGAAATTTTAGCCATTAAATCCTGCGCAAAAAAATTTAATCATTGGAATTTGTCAAACTGCATTTTATACGTAACTCTTGAACCCTGTCCAATGTGCGCCGGTGCTTGCGTAAATTCGAGATTAAAAAAAGTTGTTTGGGGTGCAAAAAATTTTAAATCCGGAGCTGGCGGAACTTTATATAATATTTTGAGCGATTCAAGATTAAATCATGTCTGCGAAGTTAAAACAGGAGTTTTAAAAACTGAATGCGCCGAAATTTTACGTGAATATTTTTTAACGAGGCGCAAATAAAATCATGATTCAAACATGTAATTTAAACGAGCTTGAAATTTTTACGCCGTCCGAAAATACCAGAAAATTAGCGAATGATCTCGAATGTTCAGAATTAACCGCCGGAGTTTTAGAGATGTTAAAAGGTTCGTCGGATTTAGAAGCGTTGCGCGAATGGATCAAGCCGGATTTTATAAAACAGATGAAGGGCGTAAATTTGGGCATGGCCGGAGAAGAAGCTAAAAAATTATGGGATTCAAAAAGCTCATTCGGGAATGTTTTAGTTTACGGCGATTATGATACTGATGGAGTATGCTCGACCGTTTTAGCGATGGAAATTTTCAGGAATAAGGCCGCGCAAGTTCGTTATTTTATTCCTAGACGTGATACTCATGGTTATGGATTAAATTCCGAAATGCTGAATAAAATTGCTTCGATTGGCTGTAATACTTTGGTCGTAGTTGACTGCGGCACAAATGATTCAAGGATGCTCGAAGAATTAAAAATTTCCGGCGTGAAAAATATTTTTATATTTGATCATCATAAAGTTTCAGCGGATATTACGATTCCTGCGACCGTAAATCCATATAACGGCGGCGGCGGTGATACTCAAAAATTATGCGCAACTGCAGTATTATGGTGCTGGGCATGGAATCAAAATATTATCCCGCATGAAAGATTAAAATATGATCTCGATCTCGTAGCGCTTGCAACAATAGCAGATTGTATGCCGTTACATAATTTAAATAGATCGCTCGTCAGATATGGTTTACATTTGATGCGTTCAAATCCGAGACGGGGGCTGGGTGCTTTATTGGATTGTCTTGGAATTAATCGCACTCAACTAAACGAAGAACATTTATCAATGAGGGTAATTCCGTGTATAAATGCTCCCGGCAGAATTTCGAGCGCAGATATTGCAGTGCGGGCATTACTCGGAGCAGGAAATAATGAAGCTGTATATTCATGCGTAAATGATTTAATGCGGACTAATCGCAAGCGACAATTATTAACGGAAAATATTGCCCGTGAAATTGATACAGGTTTTACAGCCGGAGAGATCAACGAAAAAGTTTTATTTAATCCAAATTGGCCGGTCGGAGTTTTAAGCGGAGTGGCGAGCAGAATTTGTGCGCAATATAACAGGCCCATAGCTTTAGCCGCGCAAGTTGGAAAAGGAATTATAAGGGGCACTTTACGAGTTCCTGAAGGTGGTAACGCTTTCGCCATATTAGAAAAAATTTCTGATAAGCTCGACGCTTGGGGAGGACATAAATACGCCGCCGGGTTTTCGGTTTTGGCAGAAAATTGGGATGATGTCAGCAGCGATTTAAAAAATATGTTGAACAGCATCGAAATTTCTCACGAGGATACTAAACCGGTAATAAATATAATGCCTTCGGAAATAAGTATTTCAGATTGGAGAGCAATTACTGAGCTTGGGCCGTTCGGGAATGATAATCCATCACCAAAATTTTTTACGCCTCTGAATTTAAATGCTACTGAAATAAATCCGTTGGGTCATGAAAATAGACACAGCTATATAAAAATTAACAGCGCTAAATTATTGGCATTTGGTACGCCCGTCCCTGATGTAATACGCGAAATAAATAAAATTAAAGGTTGGGTATATCATCCGAGGCTGGATTATTGGCAAAATAGAGAACAATTGCAATTTATTTTAGATTACGCAGTGACATAAAAGTAAAAGTAAAAGTAAAAAATAGATATAAATATAAAAATAAAATTTTAATTTTGCAATTTGTAAAAGGAGTGAAATATTAAATGGCGTTGTTGTCCGGGAATGATACATTTTCTTCGATTATGAAAAGTGTGCCATCGCTTGAAGATTCTTCTGCTAATTTTATGCGCGATATGGCAAAATTACGTGATAGTTATTTCATGAAAATTCCCGACCAGTCAAAAACCGAACACGTTAGATCAGTTTGGAATGATTTATGGACGCGCGCCATGATCGCATTGACTCCCGAACAAATGAAAAAATTAGGCGAAACGTTTTTATTTGCGGCACAAGCTCATAAAGATCAAAAACGTAAATCCGGCGAACCTTATATAATTCATGTTTTGAGTGCTGCGTTAATTTTAGCTGGTATGCGTCTGGATATGGCTACGCTCGAAGCAGCTTTATTGCATGACACTCTCGAAGACACTGAAGTAACAGATGAAGAATTACGCGACAAATTTGGTTCTGAAGTTTTGACGCTAGTAAGAGGAGTAACGAAATTAGCAGGCGAAGAAGTAAAAAAATTTATTTCCCGCGATGATCTCACCAGCGAAAATTTACGGCGGATGTTTATAGTTATGGCTCGTGATATTCGTGTCGTGTTAATAAAACTTGCTGACAGGTTACATAATATGCGTACTCTCGAAGTCATGCGCCCGGAAAAACAAAAACGTATCGCAAAGGAAACAATGGAAATTTACGCGCCTTTAGCTCACAGGTTGGGAATATATCAAATTAAAAGGGAGCTGGAGGATTTATCGTTTAAATATTTGGAGCCTGAATTATATGCGGAAATAGTCGACCGTGTTAAAAAGCGTTTACCGGAAGTCGAGAGCGTTATAGAACGTGCATCACAAGTTTTGGAGGAACGTTTACAAAAAGAGGCTATACCCTGCAGAATTAAAGGACGCGCTAAACACATTTACAGCATTTACGAAAAGATGCAGCGTAAAAAATTATCGTTTGAAGAATTGTATGACATTTTAGCGGTTCGTGTTTTAGTTAGTGATGTTTCGACGTGTTACGCTGTTTTGGGTGTAGTTCACTCGTTATGGATGCCAATTCCCGGACAGTTTGATGATTACATCGCCCAGCCAAAAATTAACATGTATCAATCTTTACACACGACCGTAATTGCTTATGGTGCTCCGTTGGAAGTTCAAATAAGAACGTACGAAATGAATAATTTAGCAGAGTACGGAATTGCTGCGCATTGGCTTTATAAATCCGGAGGAAACAGAATTAAAAATCTCGATGCTAAATTAATGTGGGTGCGTCAAGCTATAGAGGCCGGGCAGGACGGTGATTCCCATGAATTTATGGATGTTTTGCGCAGTGATATTTTGCTGACAAATGAATTATATGTTTCAACGCCGGACGGGAAGCCTATAATTTTGCCTGAAGGTTCTACTGCTATAGATTTCGCGTACTCTGTTCATACTGAAATCGGTAATCATTGCGTCGGAGCAACTGTAAACGGTAAAATTGTCCCGTTGAATACTCAATTACACAGCGGAGATATTGTAAAAATTTTAACTTCGCCGAATGGTTCACCGTCAAAAGATTGGCTTAAAATAGTTCGTTCGAGTAAAACCCGCAGTAAAATCCGCAGTTATTTCCGTCAAGCTGAAAAAATAGATCACGATGAAAAATTAGATCGCGGCTGGAAATTAATAGAACGTGAATTACGCCGGCGAGGTTTATCAGTTACGCGAGAAGATTTTAACGACATCGATGATCAATTAGTTTCTGTTGGATCTGGCAGCGTTGGGGCCGGAATAGTGGCGCAGAAATTGGCATTGACATATTTGCAACATCATACAGCAGAAAAAATTATTCCGATTGAGATCGAGCACGAAAATATTAAGCGCAGTAATAATAATAAATCCCCGATTTTAGTCGAGGGAGAATCCGGTGTGAGTGTTACTCTTGCTAATTGCTGCTGTCCTGTTCCAGGCGATATGATCACAGGGCTTTCAACCAGCCGGCGCGGAATTACTGTGCACAGATCAAACTGTAAAAGCGTTCAAAATAAAAATTCAGATAAATTAATAAATGTTTCGTGGGCAAATCCTGACACTTCGACCGTTAGTCCGCCTCGCAAACCTGAAGTATATACGGCAAAATTAAAAGCTGAAGGAATGGATCGTGAAGATTTATTAAGCGACACGACCAAAGCTTTAGGACTCGAAGGCGCGAGCATACTCGGAATAAAAGCGACAATGATCGGGAATAGTTTAATGCACATGAAAATTGAAATACGTGTCAGAAATTTGGAACATTTATATTCAGTTATGGCGAAATTGCACGAAATACGCGGAATAATTGAAGTTACAAGAGTGTAAAAAATTTATTTAGATTTAGAGGTGAAAAAATTTGCGCATAATAGTTCAGCGTGTGAAAAATGCCAGCGTAATAATAAATAATAATTTGAATGATGAACGAAAAATTTTAAAAGGGATGTGCATATTTTTAGGAGTAACTCATAATGATAACGAAAGCGATGCGGATTGGTTAGCAGAAAAAATTTCCGGCTTAAGAATTTTTAATGACGAAAACGGAAAAATAAATTTATCGCTGAAAGATATTGACGGAGAAATTTTAATCGTTTCGCAATTTTCGTTATATGCTGATTGTGTACACGGAAGAAGACCCGGATTCAGTGAAGCAGCTAAACCGGAACACGCAAAAAAATTATATGAATATTTCGTAAATAAAATAAAATTAATTGGCTTTAAAAATATTCAAACTGGTGAATTTGGTGCAGACATGGAAGTAAAAATAATAAATGACGGCCCGTTAACGTTTATAATTGATTCGCCAAATAAATAGAGGTGAAAATAAAATAAATGAATTATAAAAGATTTGCACTCGGAGCATTATGGACGAATGGATATTTATTTTATGATGAGGAAAGCCGCGAGAGTTTTTTTATAGATCCAGGCGGAAACATGAAGGAAGTTATAAATTATTTGAATAATAATAATTTAAATTTGAAAGCAGTATTATTAACGCATGGACATATTGATCATATTGCAGGAATCCCGGAAATTGAAAACCTCGTGAAAAATAATATTTATGTTGGACATGGCGATGCTTATATGTTGAGACATCCACAAAAAGAATTACAGGAATTATTAAACGTTCATTGCGAAGGTGTAAAAGATTTTCAGGAAATTTTTGACGGACAAATTTTAAATATAGCGAATTACGAAATAAAAATTTACGAAACTCCCGGACATACTGAAGGCGGAATATGTTATTTAATTACTGACCACCGGGATGGACGTAATAAAAATATTTTAATCAGCGGTGATACTTTATTTGCTCAAAGCGTGGGGCGTACTGATTTGCCTGGAGGAGATTATTTAAAGCTGGAAAATTCGTTAAAATTATTATCAAAATTTCCTGATGGTTTGAGAGTTTTGCCCGGTCACGGCCCGGAAACTTCGATCGGAGCAGAACGCGAATTAAATCCATATTGGCCAAGAGGTTAAATTAAAATAAAAATGTTTAAATATTTATCTGGTGTGTTAGGTTTAGATGTCGGAATTGATTTAGGTTCGGCAAATATTGTGGTTTACGTAAAAGATAAAGGGATCGTATTGAGTGAACCTTCAGCAGTTGCAGTAAGAAAATTACCGAAAGGCGAAGGGCTTGAAGTTATAGCAGTAGGAAATGACGCTAAAGCAATGTCAGGAAAAGTTCCGGCGGGTGTCGAATCTATTTGGCCTTTACGCGATGGTGTTATTGCAAATTTCGACATGACTGAAGAATTAATTAGATATGCATTGCGAAAAGTCAGCGGCTCAGGGAATTTTATGGTCCACCCTCGTGTAGTTATTTCAGTTCCTGCAGAAGTTACAGAAGTTGAACGTAAAGCAGTTGTCGATGCCACTCTCGGAGCTGGAGCAAGTGAAGCGTATGTCGTTGAAGAACCAATCAGCGCAGCTCTCGGTGTCGGTCTCCCGATCGATAAGCCAAACGGATGCATGGTTATAGATATTGGCGGAGGTACAAGCGAAGTCAGCGTAATTTCTTTAGGCGGAGTCGTTGTTACAAGTTCTTTAAGGACTGCCGGCAAAATGATGGATAATGCAATTATCGCAATGATTAGACAAAGATACGCGCTCTTAATCGGAGATATTACAGCCGAAGAAGTTAAAAATACAATCGGTTCAGCATTGCCGTTAAATCCAGAATTAGAAATGAATGTAAAAGGCCGGGATTTATCTGCAGGTCTGCCAAAAAGTTGCGTCGTTTCATCTGTTGAGGTTCGCGAATCAATGGAACCCGTTTTTACTGGAATCGAAGACATGATAAAAGTTGCATTTGAAAAAATTCCGCCGGAATTAGCGCGTGATGTCGTCGATCGCGGAGTAATTTTAACTGGTGGAGTAGCTTTAATGCGCGGATTTTCTGAAAGATTGTCAAGAGTAATAAATACTCCGGTAATTGTCGCAGAACGTCCAATGTTTTCGGTTGCTAACGGAGTCGGGAAAATTCTCGAAAATTTAGGCACAATGCGTCGGGTTTTAAATTCAGTTGAACGCGGAGCAAGATAAAATTATTTTATGAGCAGAAGCACGGTTCAAGAATTAGCGCACGGGCTTATAGCTTTAATATTAGCGTTATTTTTATTGGGAGTTAGTTCGGGTTTAGGAATTTTAAAAGGCATTGTAGATTTATGGGCGACGCTTTTATTTATTCCTGAATATCCTGCGGTTATTTTACGTGAAAGTTATTTGACGTGGCGAGATAAATCCAGCGATCTGGAAAAATTAAATTTTGAGGTCAAAAGATTACGAAATGAAAACGCTATATTACGCCGTGAATTATCTGGTTATAAAGTTGCGCCGGATATTATAAATATTATAAAAAATTCAAACGTTAGGATGGCTCGTGTAAGTTTGCGCGCTCCTATGTCATGGTGGGACGAGATAAGACTTGATCGCGGAAGTCATGACGGAATTTCAGGGGGGATGCCCGTGTTTCATAACGGGTATTTAACTGGAAGAATTACAACAGTTTCTCAAATGACTTCATGGGCTGAGTTAATTACATCGCCTTCGTTTATGATTCCTGCTGTTATCGAAGAAACTCGCGAGCTTGGCGTAATAGTTGGAGATGGATCGGGATCAGTTTTATTGAAATATATTCCGGCCGGACGCGGAACAATTCCAGGAATGAAAGTAAGTACTGCAATGATAGGCGAGCAATTAGCTCCGGGTTTACCAATCGGGACAATAGCCGGCGAATATGAAAATACTCATGACGGATATATAACTTATAGAGTGAATCCCGGTGCAAATATGTCGAGATTTTACACGGTAGATTTTTAAATGCATTTAGTATTTTTATGGCTGGTAGAAGATTTATTAACGGTATTCACTGGAGGAGCTGCACAAATTCCGGAATTATTTATATTGGGAGTAGCTTATAAAATTTTAACTGACGATGAGGAGCGGAGATTTAATTTACCAGCGATCTGGATAGCTTTTGCCGGTGGAATATTATGGGATTTGCGATGGGTCGGTATACCTGGATTTTTTACGCTTGGATATGTCGTGGCGATTTTGATAATAATTCAAATCTGGGAGGTGATTCCGCCTCAAGGCCGAACGTCAGGGAATGGATTTTATTATATAGTGTTTGCGTTGTTGGAAATTTCGCAATTATTGCCTCCGGTGTTACCAGTTTTAATTTTAGGCGGTGGAACTGGCTGGATATTTTTCATAAGACAGCAAATATATTCATTGCCGGCGATATTAATTTGTTTATGGCTTTATGTTCGGAAAATTCGCAGGAGCAATTAAAAAAATAAAATGGGAATTGAAATATTAGACAGTCGATTAAAATTTTTTATCTGGTCAATAATATTTTCGTTTTTGATATTAATTTCAGGTTTATATTTATGCCAGATACATCACGGAGATAAATATATAAATTTGGCTTATTCAAATAGATTGAGGCTCGTGAGATTTTCTGCACCAAGAGGCGAAATTTTTGACCGCAATGGCGTGCCTCTCGCAGTAAACGAGACTACATTTTGTATAATGGGTTATCCTTTGGATTTGGACAAACCTGCAAAATTAGAACGCCTGTCACGAATTTTAAATAAACACGGCATCCCAATGACTGTAAACGATCTAGAAAAAACCGTAAAACAACAACGTATAGCACCGTATAGAGTTATGAGGATCGTCCCAAATTTAACAATGGTTCAAATGGCAGATTTAATTTCAGATTACGAATTTCCTAAAGAATTATTCCCGATGAGCGTGTGGCGCAGAACTTATCCGGCCGGTAATATCGTCGCGAATGTTTTGGGTTATGTCAGTGAAATTTCAGAAGACGAATTAACAACAAGGCGCGAAAACGGATATATAGGCGGAGATTCTATCGGCAAAACAGGAATTGAAAGAGCATACGAAGAAATTTTAAGAGGCAGCCCGGGTCAAGAAGCTATAGAGGTCGATGCACGAGGACGAAAAATAAAAATTTTGGATTCCAGTCCAGCCGTAAAAGGTGAAGACGTTAAATTAACGCTCGATATGGGGGCGCAACGTTTAGCCGTAAATTTATTAAAAGATCATAAGGGCGCATTACTCGCAATGAACGTGCATACAGGCGAAGTTTTAGCGCTGGCTTCAAGTCCCGTTTATGATAATAATCCATTAACTTGGGGAGTTTCCGGGCGCGAATGGAATCAAATTATTAACGACCCTGACCGCCCAATGTTGGATCGTGCTATTGCTGGAGTATATCCGCCTGCAAGTACTTTTAAAGCTTTTATGTCAATAGCTTCACTCGAAGAAGGAACGATCACAACTTCAACAAATTTTGCATGTCATGGAGGTTTGCGGGTTGGAGCGCATTTATTTAAGTGCTGGAAACATTCCGGGCATGGTTCATTAAATGTAATTGGAGGTTTGCAACATTCATGCGATGTGTTTTTTTATCAGACCGGTTTAAAAACTGGAATTGAAAAATTAACGAAATGGGCTAAAAAATTTAGGTTCGGCGAATTGACCGGGATAGATATTCCAGGAGAGCGTGCTGGAATTTTAGCAAGTTCAGAATGGAAATTACGCAGATTTAAATCAGCTTGGTTCAACGGCGACACCGTAAATTATTCGATCGGTCAAGGTTATGCGTTAATGACCCCGATCCAAATCGCTAGAACTTACGCGGCAATTGCTAACGGCGGAAAATTAGTGACACCTCATTTAAATAAAGCAGGGTACAAAAAACCGGAAAATATAAATTTAAATCCCGAAAAATTAGCGATCGTACAAAAAGGTCTCGATTATGTAGTATCTCGCGGAACTGGTTCGAGAGCTGGAAGGTTCGGAGTTTCAATTTCCGGCAAAACTGGAACCGCTCAAAATTCTCACGGCCCGGATCACGCTTTATTTGCTGGTTATGCACCGTCTGAAAATCCCGAATATGTCGCTGTCGCAGTAGTTGAGGCTGGTCGTCACGGAAGCAGTGTTGCGGCACCAATGGTCGGGGAATTGTTAGCACATTTGGTAAATCATAAAGTTACGAATTAAAAATTAAAAATTAAAATTTAAAATTTAAAATAAAATATAAAATATAAAATCTAAAATCTAAAATAAATTTAAAAATAAAATTTTCTGGGGTGAGGCGAAATATTGAAAATACCAAAATTATTATCACGTTTGAAGAGATCAGAAGCTCGCATAAAAATCGAACGTACTCATTACGGAATAAAATTAATTTTGCCGGAGGAATTAGACGAAGAAGATTTATTAAAGTTGATGGCCGTAATCCCTGCAGGAGCTTATAAATTGCCGGATAATGAGGGGATCGCGTTGGATTTTCAAGCTCGCAAATGTTCTGGAAAATTTATTTTAAAATTAATTGCCGGATTAATTTGGCCCAGAGAATTAAAAATTATTGCATGGCTCTCAGCTAATCAGGATAATTTAAAATTATTTCAGACTGCAGGTTTAAATATAAATGAGCCGGTTCAAGGCATAAATATTCAAGTTCAGACGCAAAAAGAAAATTTAAATAACGATGATGAATATAATAACGAAAATAATAATAATAATTATCCCGGCTGGAAAATAATTTATAATTCAATGCGTTCAGGCCAAAGAATAGACACTGATGGAGATATTTTATTATGGGGTCATTTGAACGCTGGGGCTGAAATTTGTGCAGGCGGTAGTATTATTGTCGCCGGAAAAATGCACGGTGTTGTACATGCCGGAGCTTATGGACGTGAAGATGTATTTATTTGGTCTGGAGTTTTTGAAACACCTCAAGTCAGAATCGCTAATAAATTATGTTACGCCGGAAATAAATCCGTTCCAGGCTGGCAAAAAAGCGTTTTAATTACACTTGAGAACGGAACTCCAATGATCAGAGAGGATAAATTTATAAAATTGCAAACGGAGGTTAATTAATTGCCAGCAAGAGTAATCGTAATTACTTCAGGTAAAGGCGGAGTCGGTAAAACAACTTCAACTGCAAATATTGCTGCTGCACTCGCGAAATTTGGGAAAAAAGTTGTAGCAGTCGATGCAGATGTAGGCTTGAGAAATCTTGATGTTATTATGGGTCTTGAAAATCGTGTCGTGTTTAATTTTATTGATGTTATAGAAGGAGCATGCAAATTAAATCAGGCACTCGTAAAAGATAAAAGAGTACAAGGCTTATATTTATTGCCGGCCGCACAAACCAGAACAAAAGACGCTGTAAACACAGAACAGATGATTAAATTATGTGAAGAATTAAAGCCTGAATTTGATTTTGTTCTGTTGGATTGTCCTGCAGGAATCGAAGGAGGTTTTAAAAATGCTGCTGCCGGAGCTGATGAAGCTCTTGTAGTAACAACGCCGGAAATTCCAGCCGTGAGAGATGCAGACAGAATTATAGGAATGTTGGAATCAATGGGCAAAAATCCGATAAGATTAATTATAAACAGATTGCGCCCAAATATGGTACAAGATGGCGACATGTTAGCTAAAGATGATATTTTAGACGTGCTGTCAATTGATTTAATTGGAGTAGTCCCGGAAGACGAAAACGTAATACGCTCGACCAATAACGGCGAACCAATGACGATGACACTTGATTCACCAGCAGCACAGGCATATTTAAATATTGCTGAGAGAATTTTGGGACATGACGTGCCGTTAATGGATCTTGAGAGTTATGCATCACGAGGCTTCATAAGCTGGATAAAAAAATTATTTTCTAGAAAGTCTGGACGTGGTCAGAGGTGAGCACTATGGATTTTTTGAAAAAAATTTTCGGAATGAGTAACGAAGGTTCAGGCGCAAAAGCTAAAGACCGTTTACGTATAGTTTTGATACATGACAGGACGGATATATCGCCGCAATTATTGGACAGTTTACGCGA
This sequence comes from uncultured Fretibacterium sp., assembly GCA_937900285.1. Taxonomy (GTDB): domain Bacteria; phylum Synergistota; class Synergistia; order Synergistales; family Aminobacteriaceae; genus JAFUXM01. The sequence continues at coordinate 29,585 of CALCEM010000016.1, forward strand.
TGAAATAGTAAAAGTCTTATCGAAATATATGGACATCGACAACGAAAAAATTGAAATTGATTTAGACCGCGATGATAAAGCTGTGGCGCTCGTTGCAAATATTCCAGTGTTGAGAATAAAGCGCGGGAACGTCGATGTAAACGCAAATTGAAAATTGAAATTTTTTAAATTATTACGAGAAGATTTTTCCCAGACCGACAGAATATTATTTTTTACAGCTTTAATATTAGGGTTCTGGGGAATTTTTTGTATATACAGTGCTTCAGGAAATTTTGATTTTGCTTTAAGGCAGTTAAGCTGGTTTTTTGTGAGCATTACGGCAATGTTAATAATTATGATAACCGGACATAAAAAATTATTTGAGGGTGCATATCCGTTATATGGTTTAATGCTTTTGCTGTTATTTTTGACGAGTCTTCTCGCTCCAAAAGTAAAGGGCGCACAAAGCTGGCTGGGATTTGGGGGGATAAGGTTTCAGCCTTCAGAATTTGCGAAAATAGCAATTATTTTAATGCTCTCGAAATTTTTTAACCGTTATCCGCCGTTAAATTTTAAAACTTTTATGATCGGTCTAGGAATGATCATGCCTCCTGTTATATTAGTTTTGTTACAGCCTGATGCCGGGAGCGCGCTGGTATATTTAGTAATTTCGTTTGGCATGTTAATAGCAGCAGGAACGCCGTTTATATATTTGGGTGGTCTTGTTGGTTTAGGATTGAGCGCAATACCGCCGTTATATTTTTTTGCGTTGAAGGAATATCAGAGAAATAGAATTTTAGTATTTTTAGACCCAATGCGGGACCCTTTAGGAGCAGGCTATAACGTTATACAATCTCGAATCGCTGTAGGTTCTGGAGGATTTGCCGGAAAAGGTTTCATGATGGGGACTCAAAGCAAATTAAAATTTTTGCCCGAACCTCATACGGATTTTATTTTCAGCGTATTTTCTGAAGAATTTGGATTTATCGGAAATATTATTTTAATAATACTGCTCGCAATTTTATTATTTCGCGTCATAAATGCAGGCTTAAGATCAAAGGATCGCAGATGTAAAATTTTTGTCGCCGGTGTAACTTCATGGCTATGGTTTCAAATATTCGAGAGCATCGGAATGAGCATCGGAATTGTTCCCGTTACGGGTTTGCCGTTACCGTTTTTGAGTTATGGCGGAAGTTCTTTATTAGCTATATTTATGGCTTTAGGTATCGTGATGAGTATTTATATTGAAGGTGCTAATAATCGCAATGTACTTTAAAAAAGATTTTGATTTTAAAGAGTTCGATGATCCTTATTGGAAAATTTTATCCCAAGTCTCAAGGCCGTCGAGGTATTCCGGCTGTGAATGGAATCCATATGAAAAATTAAAATTAAATTGGAATGACGAAAATATAAATTTAAAAATCTGTTTAGCTTTCCCGGATGTTTATGAAACTGGAATGAGCTATTACGGTTTTCAGGTTATAGAGGGGTTTATATATTCGCTGCAAAAAAATTATTTGGTTGACCGGGCTTATTGCGCATGGCCGGACATGGAAAATAAATTAATTGAGCACGATTTAAAATTAATTTCGACTGAATATAAAAAGCCGTTAAACGAATTTGATATTATAGGATTCACGCTGCCTCATGAAAGCTCATACACGAATATTTTAAGCATGTTGAATTTATCAGGGCTGAAATTAAAAAATTATGAGCGCACAAATAATAAAGTCCCGTTAATAATTGCTGGAGGTTATGGAGCTTATACGCCGGAAATTTTAGCGGATTTTATAGATTTATTTTGCGTTGGTGAAGCTGAAGCGGTTTTAAAAAGTTTATTGGACGCGCTGACAAATTCAAAGGGGTTAAATAAAATTTCCAGGTTAAAAGCATGTAAAAATATTCCAGGCGTTTACATTCCGGAATTATTTAATAATAATGAAACTGTTACGCGACAATTCACAAATAAAATTTTTATGCCAAATTCTTTAATAGTCCCGGCTGTAAGTACAGTTCATGACCGCGCAGCAATTGAATTATTCAGGGGATGTTCAAGGGGTTGCAGATTTTGTCAGGCAGGAATGGTAAACAGACCAGTGCGGGAAAATAATATTAATGATGCGGAAGACAAAATTTTAAAAATTTTAAGCTCTACGGGCTGGGATGAATTAGGATTATTGTCGCTAGCTTCGTGCGATTATTCAGGAATAGAAATTTTAATTGACAGGTTAGCCGATAAATTGAAAGCTCAAAAATTACGGTTAAGCCTTCCGAGTTTAAGGATGGATGGTTTTTCTGTTGGATTAGCTGAGAGATTATCTGATTTAAATACGCGTCGGGGCGGTATAACTTTCGCTCCGGAAGCCGGCTCGCAAAGATTGCGCGATGTAATAAACAAGGGTTTAAACGAAGAAAATATTTTAAATTGCTTACAAGAAATTTTTTCACGGGGCTGGGATCGGGTGAAATTATATTTTATGATGGGGCTTCCAACTGAAAATTATGCTGATCTCGATGGAATTATTAATTTAGCAAATCAAGCCGTAAAATTAGCACGTTCAATGCGCAGAAAAAAAATTACTGTCAGCGTAAGTGTTTCAGGTTTTGTTCCGAAAGCTCACACGCCGTTTCAATGGGAACGCCAAAATAATATTAACGAATTACGCGAGAAGGGCAAATATTTAAAATCTCAAGTTCACGACCGCGCAATAACTTTAAATTATCATGAGCCGGAATTAACGTTTTTAGAGGGAGTTTTATCACGAGGCGACAGGAAATTATGTGACGTGATCGAAACAGCTTGGAACAATGGCGCGAGGTTTGACAGCTGGACGGAATATTTTAATTTAAATTTATGGCTTGAAGCGTTCGAGAAAAATAATTTAAACCCGGAATATTACACGAGGGAGCGCGACGAATCTGAAAAATTATCATGGGATTTTATAAACGTCGGATTAAACAAAGAATTTTTATTACGTGAACGCCATAAGGCATATAACTCAGAAATAACGATAAACTGTAAAGACGGCTGCGCAAATTGCGGATTAAATTGCAAAAATAAAAAATTTTAATTTTAATCATGAGCATGAGCATAAGAATAAGAATAATATATTCAAAAAGAAATTACGCGTGTTTTGTTCCGCATGTAGCATTATCGGCGGTATTTTCGCGTGCAGCGTTGAGGGCAGGTTTAAATTTAACGATGACGCAAGGTTTTTCACCGCGAGCAAAATTAAGTTTTTGTCCTGAACTTCCTGCGGGTGTTATAGGTTTAAATGAAATAGTCGAAATGTTTTTTAATGATGTGCCGGAAAATTTTAATTTAATTGAATCGTTAAATAAATTTCTGCCAGATGGTTTTAAAGTTCGTGAAATATTTTATATTGATGAAAATTCGCCTTCACTCGGAAAATTTTGTACTTCGGCCATGTATTATATTAAGAGCGAAATAAATTTAATGAATAACTTTCAGGAATTTTATAATAATAATAACGCGATTTTAGAAATTAAGAATGGCGATGACGATAAATATTTTAAAGCAGTAATAAAAGACCCTGCACAAAACGGCATCGGAATTTGGGTGAAAAATTTAATAAGCAATAAAATTATTGACGGCTGGCAAAATATAAATATTGTCCGGGCAAAAATAGGAAATAATATAAAATTAAATTAGTTAAATTTCAGGTGTAATTTTAAAAAATAATCCAGCATAATTTCAGGGTGTATTTTTATAAGGAGCCTTTTAAATTAAATGCCTGAAGTTAAAATAATTGCTGACGTGAAAGAACATGAACAAGCCAGAGTCGCCATAATCGAAAATGGTAAGCTTGTCGAGTTATTTATTGAATATGATAACGAATTTACAGGGGTCGGAAGTATACGCGAAGGAGATATTTTTAAAGCACGTGTCGAAAATATTATACCCGGAATTAATGCGGCTTTTGTTACGTTGAAGACAAAAAAAAATACCAGCGATAATACTCCGCGTAATGCGTTTTTATATTTAAGTGATACCCTTCGCGAAATTTCTCACGGTCAAGAGATAATAGTGCAAATTATTAAGAATGCCAGAAAAAATAAATCTCCCAGAGTTAGCGGACGCGTTTCAATTCCCGGCAGATGGCTTGTGCTTGTTCCCGGAAGTAATGAAACTGGAGTGTCTCGCAGAATAAATAACCCGGATGAACGAAAAAGATTAAAAAAGATCGCAGATGAAATAAAAAATTCTCTTGACGGCTTCGGGATTATAGTCCGAACAGCTTCGGAAGGTGTCGATGAAAAATTTTTGAGGTCAGATTTAAATATTTTAATGAGCTTATGGGACGAAATTAAAATTAAAGCCGAAAGAAATAATGCGCCGTGTCTTTTATATCGTGATACCGGGACGCTGGGGAAAGTTTTGCGCGATGAAATCTCGTGTAATATTTCAGAAATAATTCTTGATGATCCGGACGAATATCAACGGGTTAAGAGTTTTGTAAAAAGATTTTATCCTGAAACGCCGGAAATTAATTTATATTCTGGAATTACGCCAATATTTGAATGTTATGGGATCGAGGACGAAATTAACAGAGCTTTAGACCGAAAAGTCTGGCTTAAAAGCGGTGCATATTTGGTAATTGATCAGACCGAAGCATTAACTGTTATAGATGTTAACACCGGAAAATTTACGAGTGCGCCGGATATGAGACATACAACACTGGCGACAAATTTAGAGGCAGCAGAAGAGATCGCGAGGCAATTAAGATTACGTGCGGTCGGCGGAATTGTTGTCGTTGATTTTATAGACATGGAATTTGACAGGGATAAAAATGAATTATTGAAACATTTTGAGAATTTATTATCGCATGACAGATTAAAGGCGAGAGTGTTCAGCATTACGCAATTGGGACTAGTAGAATTAACACGAAAGCGCGCAAGACAGGATTTAAAAAGCATTTTAACCCGTAATTGTCCAGTTTGCGGAGATAACGGCTGGATAATGAAAGAGGAAAATATTGCGGTCGAGGTAAAAAGATTTATACGCAAAATTTCACGAGCAAATAATTCACAGGCTTTTTTAATTCAGACACATGCATATATAGCAGGATATATTTCGGATTTTCTGGAGGACTGGCAAAAAGAATTTGGTCGAAAAATTTTAATTGCAGCGATGCCGGAAAATTTTTGGGCTTGGAATAAATACCGCGTTGAATTTCAAGGGAGCATAAAAGAAGCTGAAGAGCACGCAAAAAATTTAAACGTAAAAATTTACGGAGCATAATATTAAAAATTGACTAACGATGAATTAAAGCACGGGAATTTAAATATTTTACAGCCTGATGAGGGACCGAGAATAAATATTGACACTGTATTATTATCAGACTGGGTAAAAGTCAGGCCGCGACATAATAATTTTATTGAGTTAGGCTGCGCGACTGGTGCGATAAGTTTATTACTTGCAAGAAAATTTAAGAATTTGAAAATCACGGGGCTGGACATTCAGCCGGAATTAATAGAGCTTGCGAACGAGAATTTAAAAATAAATAATCTTGATTCGGATTCACGAATAAAATTTATAACTGGAGATTTGCGCAATAAAAATATTTTAAATTCTGAAAATTTCGATGGGGTTATTATGAATCCTCCATATGCTTCGAGCATTAACGGACGTATCAGCGAAAATAATTTAAAGTCCAGTGCCAGACATGATATAAACTGCACGCCGGAAGATTTAGCCGAATGCGCATCGAGAATTTTAAAATCAAAGGGCAGATTATTCACGGTATTTAATTCGATGAGATTGAGTGAATTTTTATTTTGCATGGAAAAATTTAAATTAATTCCGAAACGAATAAAATTTATTTTCCCGAAATCTGATCGAAGTTCAAATATTTTTCTTGCAGAATTTATCAAAGATGGCGGGGAAGGTCTCGAAATTCTGCCACCGTTAATAATTTATGATGAAAATAATAATTACACTCAAGAAATAAATAATGTTTATAAAATTTAAATTTTTATTCGAGGTTAGCCTCTTCGTTTTTGATTTCCCAGTGTATTAAAAATGTTAGTGCACCTCTTAATAATATTACTGCTCCTAAAATTGCCATTTCGCTCCATTCGCGAACTATTACGGTGCGCAAAACTTCACCGCCTAATTTAAATTCAAGTGCCAGAGCTATACCCTTAGCGAGAATTAATCTGACGGTCGAATCACGAATTATACAGCCCCAAATACTTTTAGCAGTTGTAAATAATAAAATTATTACTCCGACGCATTCCATTAGTAAAATACTATACTGCACGATAATTTGAAAATAAAATTCAATTGTGTTTAACATTTCCATGTGTAATAAATTCTGCCTTCCCTTTTTTATTGAATCACTAAAAAATAAAACTCGTTTATTATATATAAAATGTCATAAAAAATTCCGAGAACTTACGAAATATAATAAGGCTCCCGGAAAATTTTTTTATTTTTATTTATTTCACGGAATTATATTTTTAATGACGGGTATTTTTTTGCACATAAATGCAAGCACAAACGAAGCAATAAATACCATAAAAGCCGTGTTAGGAATTCCAAAATATTCTAAAATCCCATTAAAATGCCCCGATATTCCGCAAAACAAGCTATGCAATAAATAAATTCCAAAACAATGAGACGATATAAATTTTAAAATTTTGTTTGCTCTTGTTCCGTTTGGAGAATGCTTTTTAAAAAATACAAATATTGCTGTACTTACTGCTAGGGTATTCAGCGAAAAATAATCACCGTAACGCGAACCGAAAAATATAACCGAGATAACTCCTAAAATATATATAATTATTTCAAATTTTACCGATATTCCTGATTTATCCAGCATATGCCCTAAAACAAAATACCCAACGTAACCAAGCGTAAAATAAAAATAAAAGCATTTAATAAAATTATTTAACACTCTTGAAATTTCTGACTGATCTTTTGCAATGACTGATAAAACTTGAGGAATAATAAACGCGAAAATTAAAGACAAAATTAAAAAATATTTCGTTAAAGGTTTTGATTTCGTAATTTCCCGTAAAAATGGAACTATCATATAAAGCCCGCTTATCATTAACAAAAACCATAAATGCTGCAAACGAGCATTGACCAAAAAATTCCTAACTGAAAAATTATTATAAACTGCACAACATACCACATCATAAAACGGAACCCATATTAAAAACGCAATTAACATTTTTTTTATATTCCTGCTGTAAATTCTTTTTATGTCATAATTTGCCGAATGTTCTAAAAATAATGCTCCGCTTATCATTACAAAAACTGGAATTCCCCAACCAAAACGCCATTTTAATAAATTATTTACACTCTCAACCCCAAAAGAATCAGCAGTATGTAAAACCATAATTGAAAATGTCGCGATAATCCTCAAAACGTCAATATAAATCTTTCTCCCTGATCCCTGATCCCTGATCCCTGATCCCTGATCCCTGATCCATTATGTCCGTGCGTCCGAAATCAGCACTCAAAATTTTTCAACCGCCTTTCAACTTAAATTTTAAATTTACACATAAAAAAATCCCTCCGAATAAATTAATAAATTAATAAATTAAATTAAATAAAAATTTTCCAGAGGGATAAACCTTTTAAATTTTCACTAGCTCAAGAAATCCAATAAACTCGGCTGTATTATTCTCGAAATAATTGCCAAATTCGCCTGGTAATTATAATCCGCCATCATCATCTGCGTAATCGCATCGGCCGGATCTATTTTCACTAAATCATCATACTGCGCAGACATTATTAAATCATCTGTCAAAAGCCTCTCAGAATTTGCAGTATATCTCGTTTGTAAAGCTCCACCTTCAGACATGACAGTCAATAAATTATTTAACATTTCATCAATTCGAGGCAACATTTTATTTTCTAGATCATCAATATTTCCGGATTTTACCGCCGCAGCTATGTCATCAATCATTCCAAAAGCATTTTGCTTCATAGTATTTGAACCGCTCCGAATCGTAAAATTTTGGTTGTAAATTCCATCGTCACGCCTGGTCGAAGCACTCTCATCAAGAGCATAACCTCCACGATAATACGTATACGCCTGAGAATCTCCCAAAAAATTATAATCTGCAGCAACTTCGTTAAATTCAACTTCAATATTATAGCCACGCGGTGAATATAATATTAAATGCCCCTCGTTATTTAATTCCGCTTGTACATCATAATCCTGCATTCTCGCATTTATAAATTGCACCATGTCATAAGATGTTATAGAACCATCTCCGTTTACATCGCGCATGGCCGTCAAATCGATCGTATGTTCATAACCAGCAACTTTTATCGTTAAAGTTTCAGCCGGAGTATTTTCATCAGTCCACTCATAATCAGTTATATCAGTGCTGCCCTGAATACCCGTGCTTAATCCTAAAACTTCCTGCGCTAAAGTTCCCTCAACATCAATAACATTTACAGCTGAACCATCAATCGAAGAAATTGAAATTATAGGATAATCGCCCGAATTCCTTCCGCCTAAATTTCCTTCATCGTCCATTTGTCCCATGTGAGGATCAAAATAATTTATATATAACCAGTCGCCCGCCTGCGTTTTCAAACGATCCAAAATATTTTTTACGCTGTCGCCCTCGCTTACGTCAATTTCTACGCTGTGCGCTAAATTTGAAAATCTTATCGTCCCAACTCCTGCGCCTACATCATCCATTGTTTGATCATCGCGTATTGAAATATTTGTCATTTTTAAATTTGATGTAACTCCGCCGTGTATTCCGAGCTGTGCCGCCAATCCCCCCGAATAGTCGGACCATTCCGGATCAGAGAACGGCAAATCTACAACAGTAAACGGCTCACCAGAAGCAAAATATATCATGGCCGCACCGTCAACAATCGTCCCAGTGTCATCAACATTGCGAATAATTCCCATTACTTCGTCATCTTCTTGGGCGTTCACCTGGTCAACTATTGACTGCATAACTTTCGTACGATCCACTAAACCAGTATTAGGGTCGGCAACGTCTGATTTATTTATGCTGATGTCGTAATATGTTCCGCAATTCATTTGCACTCTCATTCTCGCGCCAATAGAATCATCTACGCATGGCGCTGACGGAAAATATATCCTCTGCGTCCCAGTCCCTGAAGTACTTTCAGTATATTCATAAGTTCTCACAGCCGTCGACATCCCTAATTTTTCGGCGTAATGCTGTTCGTTCACATCAAAAAATAAAACTTGTTCTCCGTTATAACCTCTTACAACTAATCTCTGCGTTGCTGCTTCAGAATCTAAACTCGTGCCAGTTCCATTTTTAACGCCGGAAATTCCCCCTTCATCGTTATATAAAATTAAATTTTCATCGTCATCTTGATTCGCATCATCAGTGTTAAATACATCAACTACTACATCAAGCCACCCAGCTCCAGCATTTTTTATTCTGTCAGCCAGTTCAGTTAAAGTATATTCGCCGGCATTTAATGTAATATCTGCTGAATGTGATCCGCTTATAATTCTCCAGTGTAACGGCTCGCCCTCCCCAACTTCTAAAGTGTCGCCCGTCGCAAATTCTACGGATTTCATACCCGTTTCCATCCCTAAATAATCAAATACATCTATATGCGAATGATCTACAGGGCGCGTAATTTGTTCAGAAGCAATTTCACCGCTCGAATTAAATTCAAATAATTCTAATGCATTGCCGTAACCTGTAATTTTTACGCTCGGATATTTTAAAGACTCCTGACCAGCATCAACCGCTAACCTGTCCGAAGGTAAATCGCCATATCTCTGAGCTACTACAACTAATTTATTCCCGTCCGCTGTAACTCGTGCTAAAACTCCTTCAATTGAATTTATTTTTTCTGCAATGTCCTCCAATTCATCGCCATCGTTTATATAAATATCCGTTGCAGGATCATCACCTATAGTAATAGAAAGTGAACTCGTAGACCCCGTAATGTCCGCTTCTGCATCTCCGTTATCTCCGAATAATTCTGAATTTGCGTTTATACTTATTTCGCCGTGTGTCGAGCTTAACACTAAACGCCCGGACGACAACGAAGCAACGGGACTGTTATCATCATTTACTGGCATATCAGCATTTATACGGTTTATTAATTCTGTGATTGAGCTAAAATCCGATAAATTATAATCGACATAATCGACATAATCGACATAAATCGCTAAAGTTCCAGACTCATCAGAGCCTTTCCAGTCTAATACGTTTTTATAGCCCATAATAGTAGACGGTTTAATCTCGCGCGTATCGTTTTCGTTTTCGCCGTTCCAGTCTGGCAGGTCTTCTATTTCTTGGCCGACTAAAGATTGAGCCATCGGTAAATAATCAGTATCGCTCCAGCCTGTTATACCTATTTTTTCATTTGTATTTGATTTTATTATTAATTGTTGCTGGCCTGAAATTAAATCTTTTTCGACCGAAGCACTTACTAACATGCTGGCACCCTGTTCACTTAAAGATCTATTAACGAGCGTCGCAATATCATCGAGAGAAATTCCAGAAACTTCGCCGGGATCTCTGAACCTGTTATAATCCGTGTAATTTGTTGAGCCTGAAGCTATTTCATCGATCCAATCTTCCGGGATAAAAACGCTTAATGTACGATTGCCGACGGTTATTTGAACTTTTTCCTCGCGTCCAGTCCATTGCCAATCCAACGGAACATAATGCGAACATATAAAATAAGAATCTTCACTGTCCGGAATTATTTCGCTTCCAGTAAAAGAGACATCGCCCAAATTTCCATCAGCTATAGCGTATTTCATTCTGGTGTTATTGCCGTTATAAACAACTTTGCCGTCAGAAGTCTGCCCGAATGGTCTGGTGCCTGTATCAGTTCCGCCAAAAATATATTGTCCTGCAACTTGAGAATTTAAATTGTCCAGCATAATATTTTTTTGAGCTTCGATCGCGTCTACAATGTCTTTTAATTCTGCTTCGTCATATGAACCATTTCCGGCGTGTATTACGAGCGTCCTGATCTCTGCTAAACAGTCATAAACATTATTTAATGCAGCATCAGCATAACGCAGCATCGTTATACCGTTTTGAGAATTTTCGTAATATTTATCATTCGCATCCATTGAAGATTTTAAATTCAATGAGCGTGATATAGCTGTAGGATTATCAGATAAACGAGTGTATTTATTTCCCGTAGCAATTTGTTTTTGAAGTTCTGTTAAACTCGCTTGATTTTTCTGCAATGAACTTAACAAAGCTCCGTACATTGTTGAGGTTGTTATACGGTTATTCATTTTGAGCGCGCTCCTTTTTAAATTTTATACAGCACCTCCGTCCTGTGATGCTGTCCGAAAAAAATTTTATTATTTTGTTCCGGGTTTTTTATATTATGTTATTTATCTTCCAACGAGTCCGAAGCCGTTAATTAACGTGTTTAACATTTCGTCCATTGCATTTACATAACGCGCCATCGCCCCGAAAGCTCTATTTAAAATTACAATGTCAACTAATTCCTCGTCGATATTTACGCCTGAAACTGATTGACGCTGCGTATTAATTTGATCTGAAACGGTTGCTTGTGTCGAGTACATTAAATCAGCGTGACCAGCTTCAGAACCAATTTCAGACAAAAGAGCGTCATAAACTCCGGCGATGCTCATTGTCCCATTTTCCATAACTTTAGAATATGTCAAGCTTACTATTCTGGAAGCGTTCGTGCCGTCTCCTGCTCCGCCTGTTTTTCCGTAAACTGCTTTACCGTCATCATCAGGATAACCCATCGCCGCTCCGATTAAAGAATTATCAGAAATAATTTCACTTGATACGTTTACTTTTTGTGCAGCGTTCGTCTTCGAGTTAATAACATCAAAAAACGCATAACCCGTAACATTTGAATCTTTTGCAACTCCATAACCCGAATATTGATAAGCATTAACATTTTTTACAAGCCCGTACGCCATCTCATCAAATGCAGCATTAATATTTACAAGGGAACTGTCGCGAATTTCCTCCATGCTCTTAATTGAACCGTTGCGCACGTGATGTCTGATCGTAATATTTGCCAGGCCGGTGTCCTTTAAATTCAGCCACATACCATCGCAAAAAGTCGTTAAAGTGTCAGCGGTGTAATCAGATTTTGAATTTTCCGCAGGGATTCTCCGCGCCTCGTTGAACATATTATCAGCAGATAAATAACGGACTCCATTTAACGTAAACGAAGCATCATCTGAAACTCCATCAAGCGGTATAAATGTAATTTCCCTGAAATTTGGATCGCTGTCATCATCAGAAATTCTCTCATTTGACGTAAAACCTAAACGGCGTAACACTTGCATATTTCCATCAGATGCTCCCATTAAAGTAATTCTTTGAGCTTCGCCGGCGACATTTGATTCAATAGTCATATACCAAGTATTGTCGTCATCTTGATGTAATTGGGCGTGCACCCATTGTTCAGGCTCGGTCAATCCAAATTCTTCCTGATATTTCTCATTAATTTTATTTCTAATTGTTTCGAGGCTGTCATTTTCGTTTACGTCAATTTCAATCACGGGATTTTCATTCACGATCCCTAATTTTTCGGCCAAATTTCCAACAACATCAGAAACTGAAATTAAATGACAGTCGCTGGAGTCAATATAAAATTGCGTTTTAATTCCATTTGTCGGGCCTGCGCCAAATTTTAAATTTTGAAGTGCATTGCTTCCGGTTATTGCTCCTGAAATTGTTTCTTCCATGAAGTCGCGTAATTCTTCAACGGTCAAAACATCGCCAACATTCGCAGAGTTTCCGAAATCGCTCGTTAAAATCCATTGTTTAGTTGACTTATTCCACTGCACATTAAAATCAACTTGACCATCTGAAACGCCGACCCTAAACGTATATTTTTGAGTGTCGCCCTCGTTCCATTCGCGCAAAATTTCTCCATCGCCAAATTCTGAATTTGCTGAAGCCCTGAAAATTTTTGAAGCTACCCGGCTGCCCTGCGTTCCCACTTGAATCCTAAATGATCCAGTTATATTTAATGCTTCGTCCGGTTCAGCTGGCCGTGATCTCATGTTTACGTCTTCTAATTCTGCTTTTACTTCTGATAAAGCTCCGAGCATCCCGGTATAATCTATTATGTTTAACTGGCTTTCGGAATTTATTGTGAGCATCGTCGGATCAGTTGATGAATTTATCTCAAGAGTCAATGCGCTTAACATTCCGTCAGTTGATCCGACATTTGAAGCATTTTGATCATAAATTATTATATCGTTGATCAAGTCGTATAAATCTTGAATTTTTAAATTTCCATCGTCCGAATGATTATTTGAAATTTTCGTCATGTCAATAGCTGTGTCGTTAATGCTCGCAGTAAAAGCCCAGCCACTTGCATCGCGGTTTACAGCTATATCTAATTTTACGGGGTCCTCGTTATTGAGAGTTCTGAGCGTTAAATTATATGTGATTTCTTCAGCACTCGAATTTAAAATTATTCCTCTGTCAAATTCCGAAGTTGTTACGGAATGCGTCTCTAAACAGTGAGCATCACCGCCCCCATTTTTCCAGGCTGATTCACTCGAAATTCTATCAACCGATAAAACGTAAGCTCCTTCAGCTCCAATCCCTAAAGCATCGGCGACTTGAATATTATCGACAATGTTAAATTCATTTTCTGAGACCTGAACATCATAATAAATTTTATTATTCCATGTGAAAGCATGTGCGACCAATTCCCTAACGTGCTGGCCCTGTACTAATGTTTTGCCGTTGAGCGTTAAAAAAAATTCTCCGCTTACTCCGTTAGTTTCGATCGGTTCGGTGTATTCGATGTCCATCATTTTTGAGAGCTTATCAATTATTACATCGCGCTGATCTCTTAAATCGTTTGGATTTTCTCCAAGTGCTTCGGAATTATAAATTTCTTTGTTGAGCGCGGCAACTTCGTACAGCATTCTATTTGCATCTGCGACGGCCTGTTGAACTTCGTTGTTTACTGAATCATTGTATTTTGAAAAATTATCCGCCAACGCTCCGAGCATATCGCCCAAAGTATTCGCAGAAGTTACGAGACTCCTCCTGACTGAAACATCTTCCGGGCTTTGCTGTAATGACTGCATATCATTAAAAAAATTATCCATTGCGGTGCGTATTCCGCTGTTAGCAGGCTCTGAAATATAATTCTGAATTGAATCATATAATTTTGAAACTTCTTCCCAGTATCCCAAATCAGCTTGAGCGTTTCTGAACTGAAAATCTAAAAACTCATCGCGTATTCTCGTAATCTCATCAATTTGTACGCCCTGACCTAATTGCCCGGCGCTACCAATATCCATCGGTGTAACAGTCGTGTAATTTACTTTTTGCCTGGAATAACCTTCAGTCCCCATATTTGAAATATTATGTCCAACTGTCTGCATTCCAAGCCTAAAAGCGTTAAGAGCCTGTTTGCCCATTTCAATTCCGCCGAAAGTGCTCATAATTATCTACCCCCTGAAGTCCGTCGATCCGGATTGTAAAATATTTTTTCCTAAGCCGCCGATTCGTTGACATTCAGAAAGCAGCATTGACGTATATTTCTCGTTCTGGTCGATCAGCCCGCTTAATATAATCATTTCAGATTTCAAAGCAAAAACGGACTGCGCTAACACCTCCGCAGCCCCATTAAAAATTTTTCTTTCGTCATCAGTCATGATCCTCGCCAGCTCTGAAACTTTAGGCCCGCATGAAAATTTTGCAGCCAATTTCTTAGCTAAATCACTCCGCAAATTATCGCAAGTCTGAACGTTAAAAAATATTTCTTGAATTTCGTCCATTAAATCTTTTATATAATCTTCATCACGGAGCTTCATGGCCTCGCGCTGGTCTTGCATAGCCTCTTTTAAGTCATTTAAATATCCTGTCTCATCACTGATAGCGTTAACAAGTTTTTTTATCTCATCACGCATTTAAAATTTAAATTTAATTTTGTTTACATTATTCCAAGTCCAAAAAACCAGCAGATATTAATTTATCAGCCACTCCACCCAGAGGAGGATTATAAGAGCCGTCCTCAATTTGAGTTTTAAATTTTTCGACGACATCATTACGAACATCAGAAATATTTTTTAATTCCGAAGTAATTTTAGCAAGCTGAACAGCAACCGAGCTGAATTTTGCTTCGTCTGAAGAATTTTCGGAATAATTGCCGTAATTTACATTCGGTTTTGATTTTTTTCTGTTGGCCGAATCAATATTATATTGTCCGCTTATTCTGCCTATCATTTTTTACTGCCTCCTTCTGGTTTAAAAATTATTATTCATTTCGTTTTCATAATCGGTTTTATTTTGCGGATTCTTTAATTTTTAATTCATTTCCTCGATATAATGCACATATTCAAGAGACCTCAACGCCTCTATAATATCCCTATGATGTTTATATTTTTCTGCATCGCGCTCGTTAATCGTTATTGAAATTGAATACACGCTCAAACCGGAATTTAAATAAGCCGGATTCGATTCTATATCATCAATTTTTAAACCTAATTTGCGTATTGTCATTACAAAATCTTGGAGGCTGCTGCTGCTTTTTAATTCCAGATGTATTTCAAAATGATTTGAGCGGTCTTTTAAAATTACTTCGACTATTGGCAACAACGATAAACAAAATATTAACGCAAAAAATGAAATTAATGTGATCGTATATAATCCCGCACCTATCGTTAGACTAACTATACCGCAAGCCCATAAACCTGCAGAAGTCGTCAAGCCTTTTATTTGAGATTTCGAGCTGAATAAAATTGAATTTCCGCTGATCATAGCAACCGAAACGATCGCAGCCCCAGATAAAACAGGAATATTATTTTTAAAACATATATCAATCATCGATGAAACTGACGAAGCCAGCGAAATTAATATAAAAGTCCTCAACCCCGCCGAATGTCTTTTACTCGATCTCTCACAGCCCACAACCGCAGCAAGTAAAACGCTTAAAAATATTCTGAATAATACTGACCTCCAACCTATATAAATAGACCATTCTCCCAAAATTTTAGCTATCGGATCATTTAAAAAAATATTTTGCATATTCATTCACCTTATAATTTTTTTATTAGCATAATTTATAAATGTCCAAAATTATACACGCGCTAAACTTGAAAATAATTTATATCATGCTAGAATTTCATTAAATTTTCAAATGGGTGATTAGCTCAGGGGTAGTAGCGCTTCCTTCACACGGAAGAGGCCACTGGTTCAAATCCAGTATCACCCACCATCCAAAATTTTTTACGGCCATGACGATATTTATATTTTTGTCTGAAAATTCAGCATAATAACGGAAAATTTAATATTTAATATTTGCTTATAATAAACGAAATTTTTTTTTAAAAGGAGTTGTAACACGTTTTGAAATTGAAAAAATTTTTATTGTTCACGTTAGTTTTTGCCGTGTCTTTAACAGGTGTAGCATTTGCAAAAGATGCGCTAATTGTGGCAGATCAATACGATCCTACGACGCTCGACCCAATCGGCCATAATGATTACCCGACCTCGCGGGCTTGTTCACATATTTATGACACTCTCATATTTTTAGGTAAGGACGGAAAATTAAAACCAGGTCTCGCAGAAAAATGGGAATTTTTGACCGATAAAGCTTATAAAATATATTTGCGTTGCGGCGTGAAATTTCATAACGGCGAAGAAATGAAAGCTGAAGATGTAAAATTCTCACTTGAACGCGCAAATACTCCAGCCGGTTCACATATTCATACATATTCGCAGGATTTGGAAAAAGTTGAAATAATTGATGATTACACGGTGATAATATATCTTAAAAAAGTTAATTACCCGTTTTTCTCATCACTTGTTCACAGCTGGGGAAGCATAGTAAATAAAAAAGCTGTAGAAGCTGCCGGCGATGATTACGGAATGAATCCCGTTGGAACTGGACCGTTTAAATTTGTCGAATGGGCAAAGGGCGATCACTATACGCTTGAGAGGTTTGATGATTACTGGGGCGAAAAAGCAAAATTTAAAACTTTAACGGTCAGATCAATCCCAGAACCTACAAACAGAACGATCGAACTTGAGACGGGAGCTGTAGATATTGCTTACCCCGTTACTACGGTCGAATTAAGAAGGATCGAGGAAAGCGATGAATTAATATTACAGCGCAAATCTTTACCTTCAACGACTTATCTCGGATTTAATGTAACTAAAGCTCCGTTTAATAATTTAAAAGTTCGCCAAGCTATTTACGCATTGCTCGACACAGTTAATATTCAGCGTGCAGTATTTCGCGGTGTAGGAAAAACTCCGAGATCGTTAGTGCCGTCTTCCACAAAATACTCAATTGATGATCAGCTTGCGCCACATGAAAGAGATGTCGAGAGAGCAAAAAAATTATTTGAAGAGGCCGGAGTCGATCCAAGTAGCTTAAAAATTGTTATTCGCTCCAATGAACGTAAAGAACGCATCGACATGGCTACGATTATCCAAGCTCAATTATCGGAACTCGGAATTAGATCGGAAATTATGCAGCAGGAATGGGGCGCATATTTATCAGATTTGCAGAAGAAAACCCATGATGTATTTTTATTGGGGTGGGGCTTGAGCGTTCCCGATCCTGATTATGCTGTCGCTGGTTTACTCGAATCCAACGCAGGAACAAATTACACGGGCTTTAATGATCCTGCTCTTGATGAAATGTTACAAAAGGGCCGCAGCCTTCCAGATGGTGCAGAGCGTGAAAAAGTTTATAAGGACATGCAATTATATATAAATAGTCAGCTCCCAATGATATATTTACATGCTGATGAAGCCATTGCAGGTGTCAGAAAAATTGTAAAGGGCTTTGAAGTCGACCCGTTTGAAGTTCACTCATTTAGAAACGTATATTTTGAGGAGTAATTTATAATTTTTTGTATGATATACAATTTCGGCGACAGGCAATTAATTTTAAACCTGTCGTCTTTTTTTAGGAGTTGATCTGAACAGATGTTTAAATATATTTTGAGACGAATATTTTTTTTAATTCCTGTGCTATTGGGTGTAGCGTTCTGCGTGTTCACACTTTTATATATAACTCCCGGTGATCCTGCTCGAATGGTTCTCGGAGATTTGGCAACAGATGAAGCCATAAAAGAATTTAGAGATCGCGAAGGTTTAAACGATCCGTTTTTAATTCAGTTCTGGAATTATATTTC
Source organism: uncultured Fretibacterium sp. (assembly GCA_937900285.1). Classification (GTDB taxonomy): domain Bacteria; phylum Synergistota; class Synergistia; order Synergistales; family Aminobacteriaceae; genus JAFUXM01. The sequence goes on from CALCEM010000016.1 coordinate 47,686, forward strand.
AAAGGCAGTATTTAAAGGCGACATAGGACGCTCATACAGCACAAAACGCCCAGTAATGACCGAAATAATGACGGCATTCCCGTACACTTTAAAATTATCGGCCTTCGCGATGATCATAGCAATTATAATCGGTATACCATGCGGAATAATTTCAGCCATAAAACAGTATTCATGGTTTGACACGTTTACGATGATTTTCGCAATGATTGGATTATCAATGCCGGTGTTTTGGTTGGGATTGTTATTAATTTTATTGTTCGCCGTAAATTTGCGCTGGCTTCCGTCGTCTGGATTTTCGACATTTAAAGCGATGATTTTACCTTCTGTAGCTTTGGCCGCTCAATCTGTTTCAATGGTCACGAGAATGACTCGCTCATCAATGCTGGAAGTAATACGGGCAGATTATATCAGAACAGCACGCGCAAAAGGTCAAAAAGAATCTATAGTAATTGGCGTTCATGCCCTGCGAAATGCTTTAATACCCGTTGTAACTTTATGCGGTTTGCAATTTGGGCAATTATTATCAGGAGCAATTTTGACGGAATCAATTTTTGCGGTTCCCGGTGTTGGGCGTTTGATGGTAAATGCGATAATGAGCAGAGATTATCCGATGGTGCAGGGCGGAGTTTTATTTATAGCGATAACATTCAGCGTTGTAAATTTGCTGGTTGATCTGTTATATGCTTATATCGATCCCAGAATTAAAGCGGATTTAAAATAAAGGAGCGTGATCAAATTGCAGAATGAAAATAATAAAAATAATGAAACTGAAATTATTCCGGAACTTACACGAAAACACAGAAGCCCATTTATTGAAGTATTTTACAGATTGAGTAAAAGTCCGCTGGCGATGTTCGGATTATTTATAATTTTAATTTTAATTTTCTGTGCAGTGTTCGCGGAATTAGTAGCGCCATACAGCCCGATTAAACAGGATTTAATGCACATGTTCGAAACTCCTTCGGCTTCTCATTGGCTTGGGACTGATGAATTTGGCCGTGATATTTTGAGCAGATTAATTTACGGTGCGCGTGTATCTTTACAAGTTGGATTTATAGCGGTCGGGATCGCTTTAATAATCGGCGGAATTTTGGGAGCTGTATCAGGATATTACGGGGGCAGGCTCGATAATTTCATAATGAGAATAATGGATGTTTTGTTGTCGATCCCCCAGACGCTTTTGGCAATTGCGATCGTTGCAGCTTTAGGGCCGAGCCTCATGAATTTAATGATCGCCGTTGGAATTTCAGCCGTTCCGAGTTATGCGCGAATAGTTAGAAGTTCTGTTTTATCAATTCGCAACATGGAATTTATAGAGGCGGCTCGTTCGGTTGGGAGTTCTGATTTAAGAATAATTTTCCGGCACATAATTCCAAACAGCATGGCCCCAATAATAGTACAGTCAACTCTCGGAGTAGCTTCAGCAATTTTGAACGCTGCCGGGCTTTCGTTTATAGGTTTGGGAATCCAGCCGCCAAACCCGGAATGGGGAGCAATGTTATCAGGAGGACGGCAATATATAAGAGATTTTCCGCATATGACTTTATATCCCGGTTTAGCGATCATGTTTACTATTTTGGCTTTAAATTTTTTGGGTGATGGACTCCGCGACGCTTTAGACCCGAAATTAAGACGCTGAAAATAAAAAGAGGTGATGAAAATATTATGAGTGATAAAAATAATAATTTAATGCTCGATATAAAAAATTTAACGATATATTTTGAAATGGACGAAGGAATTGTACACGCTGTCGAAGGTTTAAATTTAAAATTGGGGCGCGGTGAATCTTTAGGTTTTGTCGGTGAAACTGGAGCAGGAAAAACAACGACAGCACTCGGCATTATGCGCTTGATCCCTGAACCTCATGGCGTAATTAAATCAGGCGAAATAATTTTTAACGGCGAAGACCTTTTAAAAAAATCAAATTCCGAAATGAGAAAAATTCGCGGTGAAAAAATCGCTATGATCTTCCAAGACCCTATGACAAGTTTAAATCCCGTTATGACCGTCGATAAACAAATAGCCGAAATGATAAGCCTGCATAAAAATGTAAGCAAATCCGAAGCGCTAAAACTTGCTGGCGATATGCTCGAACTTGTAGGAATAAGACGCGAAAGAATGCACGATTATCCGCACCAGTTTTCAGGCGGAATGAAACAACGTGTAGTAATTGCCATCGCTCTTGCTTGCGACCCGGAATTATTGATCGCTGACGAGCCGACGACAGCACTCGATGTAACAATACAGGCCCAAGTACTCGAACTCATGAAGGAATTAAAACAAAAATTTTCAGCTTCGATGATTTTAATAACTCATGATCTCGGAATCGTTGCGGATATCTGTGATAAAGTTGCGATCATGTACGCCGGCAGGGTCGTTGAATACGCCGATAAAATTTCGTTATATTCAAATCCTTTGCACCCTTATACAAAAGGCTTGTTTAAATCCGTTCCGGAAATTGACAATGACGTTGATGAATTGCCGGTGATTCCCGGACTAATGCCCGACCCCATGAATTTGCCTTCAGGTTGCGCATTTCATCCAAGATGTAACACGGTCTGCGAAGATTGCAAAAAATTTAAACCAGAAATGCAGGAATTAGAACCGGGACATTTTGTGGCGTGTCCTGTTGTCGCTGAAGTATTAAAGAAGGAGAAAAATTAAAATTATGGAAGACGCTTATATAAAAGTACAGAATTTAAAAAAATATTTCAGCACAAAAAACGGAATGTTACACGCTGTAGATAATGTCAGTTTTGAAATTAAGAAGGGTGAGACGTTAGGGCTTGTTGGTGAATCCGGTTGCGGGAAATCTACGCTCGGACGCTGCTTAATAAGATTGCTGGATTCAACTTCAGGAAATATTTTATTGCAGAATAAAGATGGCAGCGGCTATACTGACATTACAAAATTAAACGGCCATGAATTAAAAGAATTGCGCAAACGTGTTCAGATAGTTTTTCAGGATCCTTACTCGTGTTTGAATCCTCGTTTATCGGTTTGGGAATTGATCGCCGAGCCTTTGATCGTAAATAATATTTATGACAATAAACCCGAAATGTTAAAGCGCATCCGCCAATTAATGGACACCGTTGGACTGGCTTCAAGGCTTGAAAATAATTATCCTCATGAACTGGACGGAGGCAGGCGGCAGAGAATCGGCATCGCTAGGTCGTTAGCTTTGAATCCTGAATTTATAGTGTTAGATGAGCCGGTGTCAGCTCTTGATGTATGCATACAGGCGCAAATTTTAAATTTATTGAACGATTTACAGAAGGAATTTCATTATACATATGTATTTATTTCGCATAATTTGAGCGTGGTGCGTCATGTTTCGGATCGAATCGCTGTAATGTATTTGGGGCAGATTGTTGAGCTTTCGGAGTATAAGGACTTGTTTAATAATCCTTTACACCCTTACACGCAAGCATTATTATCAGCCATACCAATAGCAAAATTAAATGTAAAACGTGAAAGAATAATACTTGAAGGTGATGTGCCAAGCCCGATCGAGCCGGAAAATAATTGCAGATTTAACGGGAGATGCCATTACGCGGAAAATATTTGCCGTGAAAAAGCTCCGTTACTTGAAAATTTTAAGCCTGGACATTTTGCGGCGTGTCATTTTGCGAAAAAGTTTTTAAAATCATAAATATAAACATGAAAGGAGGTAAACCGTTTACAGAGTAATTTAATTAATTTTGCGATATAGTATTAATTTATAAATTTTCTGTAGCGGT
>CALCEM010000017.1 GCA_937900285.1 uncultured Fretibacterium sp.
TTTAAAATTTTTTGTTCCGGCTCATTAATCGTTTCAGGAATATTTTCAGCTTCAGAAATAATTTTATTTTCAGGCACAACACTCGGCTCAGTAATATTCTTCGGCTCTTCGATAATTTCAGAATTAGAATTTATTTTATTTACAGGTTTTGAAGCGTTCGGGTGCGAATTTTTAACATGAATATTATTATTTTCGATGCTCTGATTTATTTTGCGTTCAAATTCGGAGAATGCCGCTTCAATTTGATTATTTTCAGTTTTAGTATTTTCGTTTTCGTTTTCGTTTTTGCTCTCAGCTTTAATATTTTCCGACTCATCTAAATCTTCACCGTTAATATTTTTATTGTCCGCGCGCAATTTAACACCCGTAAAAGATGTTAAAGCTTCTTCGAGATCATGCCTCAATTTTTCTTCTGCAGTCTGTTCATTTGTATTCATAATTTTTTTATTCCGTCCTCCGAATTTTTGTATTATATACCCGAAATTTTTAAATTAATTTTAATTATCTAGTTTAGAATATCCGATTAAAGAAAGTAGTGTATTGTGCATTAAAAAAAGCAGGAGGCGTAAAAATTGAAAATAGGATATAACGCAGCTACTATGTCGGCTTTTAATTCGCTGACCTCAACAACTGATTCAATAGAAAAGGCAGCACGAATTTTATCAAGTGGCTTGAGAGTTCACACAGCAGCAGATGACGCAGCAGGAGTCGCAATCAGCACAAAAATTTCATCGCAAAAATCTGGAGCAGACCGCGCAGTAAAAAATACTCAGGACGGCGTGTCTTTATTACAAACTGCAGAAGGCGGATTAAATCAAATTAATTCAATGTTACAGAGAATGCGTGAACTTGCAGTCGAAGCCGCTAACGATTCTTTAACTCAACAGGACAGAAATTTTATGCAGATCGAAATTGATGAGCTGAAAACTAATATCGATAATTTAGCTCATAATACAACGTTCAACAGTAAAAGACTGCTCGATGGAAGTTCTGCAGGAGCTTGGACCACTGATAACGAAAATACGAAAGTTCACATAAACGGTTCAATTACTGAAATAGATCAGTTCGGACAAAAAAAATTACTCGAAGGAAATTATAAAATTGAAGTCAGAACCACCGCAGGTAAAGCTGAAGTGCAAAAGAGCAATATATTTACAATTCCAATTGAAAAAATTACTGACGAAGATTCCGAATATTCAACCGAAATAAATATTGAAGACGGCGTTGACTCGACTGGCGCAACTTCTGGACAAGGCTGGAATTTTTCGGACGGAGTTTTAACGATCACCGATGACGGAAAATATAATATTGTCGGTTCAGGTTCAACAACTGAAAATAAAATTGTAATTAATTCCGGCGTTGAAGCTCAAATAAGATTAACAGATGTAAATATTGATGTTTCAGGAAATGATGACGAAGCAGCTTTTAACATGGCCGGTGCAACAGTAAATTTATTTTTGCACGGTGAAAATTCTTTTACTAGTTCTGATTATCGTGCAGGTTTGGAAACTTCGGACGGCTCATTATTGGTAATTCTCGACAGCTCAACTGACACCGAAGAATCTGGAACGCTCGAAGCTAACGGAGGATACAGCGCGGCAGGCATCGGCGGAAAATATAATTCAGGCGGAGGAACAATAAAAATTCAGGACGGACTGTTAAATAACGGTTATGTTAATGCGACTGCCGGCGATGGAGCTGAAGATATTGGTTCAGGTGAAGATGGAATTTCATCGCGCTTAAATCTTGAATATGATCCTGAAGAAGCTCCGATTTTGAGAGATATTCCGGATTTTTACGACAACAACGGAGTATTTTTGCTCAATGATCCCCAAGAGATCACAATAACTCAAGGCAACGGAAATCAAGCAAAAGTAATTTTATATTCAACTGATACGATGGCAGATGTCAGAAGAAAATTAAATGACGCGATCGCGAATGATTTAGGCCAGGCATCATACACAAATAACGCTGACAGATTCGTGAGCTTTGTAACGGAAGATTCAGCGCAAAGCATGGGCCAGGAATCTGTAGCATACACTTTTTTAATTCGTTCGGCTGTTGCAGGTGCTAACGGTAAATTAACATTTTCATCTGAAAGCCGCGATCTAATTCAAAAATTAGGACTTAACACGATCGAAGAGGCGACAGAAAATGTTTTTCAAGTTTCAATATTTGACGCTCATAAAGGCTCAATGATCGAGAAAGATATTGTAACGTCGAGTAATAAATTAGTTGGCGTAATAAATAATAATATTGACATTGAATTTGATCCGAACGCTAATGTAAAAGCTGCATGGGATGAAGATTCAAAGCGTTATGTTTTGTCCGGAGATTATGGCAACCCGTATAAAACGAGTATTCATATTGTGAACAAGAGCACGGCATTCCAGATCGGCCAAACTGAAGGCGAAGACATGCGCATTGATATTGGAGATGTCACGGCGAGTTCATTGGGAATCACTCAAGTAAACGTAACGACGCGCGAGAATGCTTCGAGATATATAACTGTTCTTGATGGTGCGATCAGAAAAATTTCAATACAGCGCACAAAAATAGGCGGTTATCAAAATGAATTAACGTATAACGCGAATAGTTTAGTGCAGACGAGTTTGCATTTATCAGCTTCAGAAAGCCGTATAAAAGATGCTGACATGGCAAAAGAGACGATGAATTTTTTAAAGCTGCAAATTATAAATAATGCTAGCAGTTCAATGTTATCGCAGTCGCATCATATGTCTAGAGCCAGCGTACAAAGTATAATGATGATGTAAAAAAAATTTTTGCAATTCAAATTAATTTTATTTTTAATCCCTCGTTCGAGATTTAAATATTAAAATTCGAAATTTCGCGGGGGATTTTTTTATTTTCCAATCTGTTAAAATAGTTCAAATTTTTTAAATTTAGAGGGGAGAATTTTTTTTCATGGCAAAAGTATATTACGAAAAAGATTGCGATCTCGGAAAATTAACAGGCAAAAAAATTGCAATTATCGGGTATGGTTCACAAGGTCACGCGCACGCTTTAAATTTACGTGATTCAGGTTGCGATGTGATCGTCGGATTATACAAGGGCGGAAAATCTTGGCCGGTTGCTGAAAAAGATGGTTTTAAAGTTATGACCGTCAGCGAATGCACAAAAGAAGCAGATATTATTATGATCCTGATCAACGATGAGAAGCAGGCAGATTTATATAAAAATGAAATAGCTCCATATTTAACAGATGGTAAGGCTATAGCGTTTGCTCATGGTTTTAATATTCGCTATAAACAAATTGTGCCGCCTGCAAATGTTGATGTGTTTATGGCAGCTCCAAAAGGTCCGGGACATACAGTAAGAAGTCAATATGTTGCAGGTAAAGGCGTGCCCTGTTTGGTAGCAGTTGAGCAGAATGCTTCCGGGAAATGTCTCGATATAGCACTCGCTTATATAGCTGGAATCGGCGGAGCACGTGCAGGAGTTTTAGAGACAACGATGCAGCAGGAAACTGAAACTGATTTATTTGGCGAGCAGACTGTATTATGTGGCGGAGTTGTAGATTTAATGCGCTGCGGATTTGAAGTTTTAGTTGAAGCAGGTTATGACCCGGTCAACGCTTATTTTGAATGTATACACGAAATGAAATTAATTATTGACCTCGTGAATCGTGGCGGAGTTGCAGCGATGAATTATTCAATTTCTGATACTGCGGAATTTGGTGAATATGTTTCAGGTCCGAGAGTTTTACCGGCCGAAGAAATTAAAGCGAACATGCGCAAAGTTTTAAGCGACATTCAAGACGGAACATTTGCCGGACGTTGGATCGCAGAAAATAAAAACGGCAGAACCTTCTTTAATTCAAAGCGCGATCAATTAGCAAAACACCCAATGGAAATTATAGGCAAACAATTACGCGAGCAAATGCTTTGGAAGGACGGCTCAAGTCTTGACGAAGTTTCGAAGTGACAATATTAAAAAGGGTGTTGAGCGCACTCCGAATTTAAGTTTATTGTATGCACTGGGCTTCACAAAAGAAGAAATCTCACGCCCAATAATTGGAGTAGTAAGCTCGTTCAGTGAAATTGTACCGGGCCATATGCATTTGGATAAAATTGCTCAAGCTGTTAAGGACGGAATAAGAGCAGCAGGAGGAACGCCCATAATGTTCCCGGCGATTGCTGTTTGTGACGGAATAGCGATGGGACATGTCGGGATGAAATATTCTTTAGTGTCGCGTGATTTAATAGCAGATTCAACGGAAGCGATGGCGATGGCTCACCAATTTGATGGACTTGTGATGATTCCGAACTGTGATAAAAATGTACCCGGTCTTTTAATGGCAGCAGCACGGGTAAATATTCCGACGATATTTTGTGCTGGCGGTCCGATGTTAGCAGGACATTTAAAGGACGGTCGCAGAACTTGTTTAAGCCATATGTTTGAAGCTGTTGGAGCATATCACGCCGGAAAACTTGACGCGGCAGGGGTTGAAGATTATACGGAAAATGCTTGCCCTTCATGCGGTTCATGTTCTGGAATGTATACGGCGAATTCTATGAACTGTTTAACGGAAGCGATCGGAATGTCATTAAGAGGTAACGGGACGATTCCTGCACCATATTCAGCGCGTATCAGATTGGCAAAATTAACCGGCATGAAAATAATGGAACTCGTCGAAAAAAATATAAAACCTCGCGACATCATGACGGCTAAAGCGTTTAAAAATGCTGAAACGGTTGACATGGCTCTTGGATGTTCAACAAATACAATGTTACATATTCCTGCGATTGCTCACGAGGCTGGCGTTGAAATAGATTTGACGAAAGCTAACGAGATAAGCTCGAAGACTCCGAATTTATGCCATTTAGCTCCGGCCGGTGATACGTTTATGGAAGATTTAGACAGAGCTGGCGGAGTTTATGCTGTTATGGCTGAACTTTGCAAAAAAAATTTATTGGAGACCGATATTATTACGGCGACTGGCAAAACCGTAAAAGAAAATTTATCAGGCGTAAAAAATTACGATGAAAATATAATACGTCCAATTGAAAAACCATTTATGCAAACTGGAGGCATTGCAGTTTTAAAGGGCAATTTAGCTCCCGATGGCTGTGTTGTAAAACGTTCGGCAGTAGCTCCGGAAATGATGAAGCACACCGGTCCGGCTCGTGTTTTTGATTCTGAAGATGAAGCAATTGAAGCGATTTACTCAAAAAAAATTAATCCCGGTGATGTCGTTGTAATTCGTTATGAAGGCCCCAAAGGCGGTCCGGGTATGCGTGAAATGTTAAATCCTACTTCTGCGATTTGCGGGATGGGACTCGACACGAGTGTAGCATTAATTACAGACGGGAGATTTTCCGGAGCAACGAGGGGCGCGAGCATTGGCCATGTAAGTCCGGAAGCTGCATCGGGCGGAAATATTGGGCTTGTGAACGAGGGCGATTTAATAGAAATTGATATTGAGAATTGCAAAATAAATTTAAAAGTTTCGGACGAAGAATTAAATAAGCGCCGTGCTGTTTGGAAATGTCCCGAACCTAAAATTAAAACCGGATATTTGGCGCGTTATGCGAGGTTAGTGAGTTCGGCTGATAAAGGTGCAATTTTGGAATAACAGAATAAATAAATATTTTTAATGTGCCTCCCTTAAATTTATGGGGGGCTGATTTTGTGAAGGAGGAAATAAATTAAGATGTTCGGAATTAAGACGCGCATAAAAAAATTTATTGTGCAGAATGATTCGCTGTTTAAAATTTTCTCTGGTTATTTCGCTAGACGTGAAAATAAAAATTATGCCGGCATGTCTCGTAAAGAAATTTTCAGCGATATATACAGTAAAAATACTT
>CALCEM010000018.1 GCA_937900285.1 uncultured Fretibacterium sp.
CGCACGCCGCCAGCGTTAATCCTGAGCCAGGATCAAACTCTCAGTTAAAAAGTTTGTTTGATTCATTCCTGACTGTCAAAATTGAAATTTATTTTTCTCGTCTGTAATTTTGCTTTTTTCAAGTATCCCAGAAATGTTTAACCTCTGTAAATTTGCTACCCTTTAGAGCCTTCGTAACTCTTTCGAATTTCAGCCCCTCTCAGGCGCAACAGGGAATATTATACACGCACTTTTTTTTGTGTCAAATTTTTTTGAAAAATTATTTTTTATTTAAATTTAATATCGTAAAATATTCGTGCTTAACGCTTTTTAACTCTGGAAAAATAATTAACCGCAATTAAAATATTATTTATTATTGGATATGGGAGGAAATTTAAATTATTCGCAAGCATCTCGTCACTCAAATCGAAGAAAAATTATTGAAATATATTCACGATAATAATATTAATTCCGGCGAAAAAATTCCTAATGAATCTAAATTATCAGCAGAATTTAACGCAGGAAGAAGCACCATAAGAGAAGCCGTAAAAATTTTAGCATCAAAAGGCGTTCTAAAAGTTAAACAGGGTGCAGGAACTTTTGTTATTAATCCGTATACATTGGAAGATGACCCGTTAAGGCTATCAAGATATAACGATAAATTACAAATTGCACTGGAATTATTTGATGTGAGAATTATGCTTGAACCTGAAATTTCTGCACTGGCCGCACTTAATTCAACTGAACAGGACATCTCTGAAATAAAAAATTTATGCGATGAAGTAGAAAAATTATATTTATCCGGCAAAGATCACGTAAAAAAAGACATCGAATTTCATAAAAAAATAGCAACCTGCAGTAAAAACCGCGTCGTTGAAGAATTAATCCCACTGATAATTTCATCAGTTTTCACATTCGCAAATGTCACTCATAAATTATTACTAAAAGAAACCATCGAAACTCACAGAGCCATAACAGAAGCAATTTCACACCACGACCCCGCAGGAGCCAGATGCGCAATGATCATGCATTTAACTTATAATCGTCAGATGATTTTAAAATTTATCGAAGGAAACAAAGATTTAAAATAATAATGTCTAATTTACTGATTGACCTGCTTTTTATTATAAATATAATTTTTTCACTCCTTTAATATACCTCGTAAAACATAAGATCTATTTTTAAAAATTTATTTTGACGGAGGGTGTTTTATAAATCATGGAAGCCGTTGTATTAGATTCAACGCGGTTAATAATCGGTGCTGTAGCTGGTTTAATTATTTTGCTCGTTCTCATAATTAAATTTAAAGTTCACGCAATGATCTCGATTTTAGTCGGAGCTATTTCTATAGGCTTAATTGCCGGAATGCCTCTCACCGAAATACTAAGATCAGTTAATGACGGAATGGGAACAACTTTAAGAGGTATAGCCCTGCTCGTTGGACTCGGTTCAATGTTCGGAGCAATCCTCGAAGCTTCGGGCGGCGCTCAAACTTTGGCCGTGACTATGGTTAAAAAATTTGGTGATGAAAAAGCTGCTTGGGCCTTAGGAATTACCGGGCTTGTCGTTTCAATTCCCGTATTTTTTGATGCTGGATTAATAATTTTAATTCCTCTAGCTTTCTCGCTCGCAAAACGTACTAACAGAAGCGCATTATTTTATACGATTCCATTGCTTGCAGGTTTAGCCGTTGGGCACGCGTTCATTCCGCCGACACCCGGACCGGTTTTGGTTGCAAATATGATCGGAGTCGATCTCGGCTGGGTTATTTTAATCGGAGTGTTTTGCGGTTCTTTAGCAATGATCGTCGCCGGACCAATTTGGGGAGCTTACTGCGGTAAAAAATATTTTGTGCCAGTGCCGGAACATGTAAAAAATCAAGAGGATTTCGATGAATCAAAATTACCGCCGTTCGGAACAATCGCAGGAATAATTTTAATTCCGTTGGTTCTCATAATTTTAAAATCAGTCTTCGCAGTAATACCGGCCATGCAAAACGTTATGCCAGTATTTAATTTTTTGGGTGAACCTTTTGTAGCGTTGTTGATCTCGACAATTTTCGCAATGTACATGCTCGGAGTTAAACACGGATATTCAATGCAGGAATTGAGCAAAATTTTAGATAAATCGCTCGAACCAACAGGATTAATTTTACTTGTTACGGCTTGCGGTGGTGTTTTAAGATTTGTGCTTCAATATTCCGGGATCGGTGATTTAATCGGGAACGCCGTTGCTTCGATTAATATGCCCATCGTAGTCGTTGCTTTTGTTGTTGCTGCTCTGGTTAGGATTTGCGTCGGTAGTGCTACGGTGGCTATGACTATGGCGGCTGGAATCGTTGCAGCAATGCCGGCGGTTCAAGGTTTAACACCACTTTATAAAGCATGTGTCACGGCAGCAGTTGCAGGAGGCTCGACCGTGTGTTCACATTTCAATGATTCAGGATTCTGGCTCGTTAAATCTTTAGTTGGACTTGATGAAACTACTACGCTAAAAACTTGGACGATTATGGAAACGTTAGTAGGCGTTGGCGGTTTTGTTGTAGCGTTAATAATTTCGCTGGTGTTTTAAAAAAATTTTTTGATGCCCCTTTGTTTTAAATTTAAAAATAAAAAATAAAATTATTGCAGAGGGGATTTTTTTTAGAACGGAGATATTTTATAAAAAAACTTTTTACAATTTTCAGGCTCGATTTTTTTAAATTTTTTTGAGGAGGATATTTTTTTATTATGGAACTCAACAGCCAAAAATTACGCAAATTAGCTCCGGAAATTGACCCGTTAAGAATCGGAAGCGGTTGGAAGCCGGAAGATTTAGACAAAGTTCAAATTATTATCGAAAGTACTTCAGGTGACAGCCATCCAGGAAGCGCACATTTATATAAACTCGTCGAAGCAGTCAGAAAAGGCGTAAGCGAAGCAGGAGGTTTCGGAGCGAGATATTTTTGCACGGATATTTGTGACGGTGAATCACAGGGAACTGACGGAATTAATTTCAGTTTGGCAAGCCGCGAAATGATAGCTAACATGATCGAAATTCACGCTAATGCTACACCGTTCGATGGCGGAGTTTTTATCGCAAGTTGTGATAAAGGTATGCCGGGAAATTTAATCGGGATGGCACGGGTTAATATACCTTCAATAATGGTAACTGGAGGAACTATGAGCGCAGGGCCGGAATTATTAACGCTCGAACAGCTCGGAATGTACAGCGCAAAATTTGAACGCGGAGAAATTGATGCAGATAAATTAATCTGGGCTAAACATAACGCCTGCCCATCTTGCGGTGCTTGCAGTTTCATCGGAACAGCTTCAACAATGCAGATCATGGCCGAAGCTATGGGGCTAGCTTTACCGGGAAGCGCATTATTACCAGCAACAAGTCCTGATTTAATAGAATACGCTTATAATGCAGGTAAACGCGTCGTCGAATTGGCAAAACTCGGAGTAAAACCATCCGACATCGTCACAATGGACAGCCTCGAAAATGCTATTATGGTCCACGCTACTATTTCCGGAAGCACAAATTGTTTATTACATTTGCCGGCCATCGCTCACGAATACGGTTTAACAATTACCGGCGATACTTTTGACAGATTACACAGGGGCGCGCATTATTTGTTAGATTTACGTCCTGCAGGTAAATGGCCCGCAGAATTTTTCTATTATGCAGGCGGAGTCCCGGCAATCATGGAAGAAATTAAAAACGTTTTACACCTCGATGCTAAAACTATAACCGGGAAAACTTTGGGCGAAAACCTCGACGAATTGAAACATAACGGATTTTATGAACGTTGCAATAAATGGCTCATCGAAGCTAATAAGAAATATAATATTAACTTGACAAAAGAAGACATTATAAGATCATACGATAACGCAATCGGAACTGAAGGCAGCATCGCAGTTTTAAAGGGAAATTTAGCACCAGAAGGCGCAGTAATAAAACATACAGCTTGCCCTAAAGAAATGTATAAAGCCGTTTTAAACGCAAGACCCTTCGACAGTGAAGAAGAATGCCTCGACGCTGTTTTACATCATAAAGTCCAAAAAGGTGACGCGGTGTTTATTCGTTACGAAGGTCCTAAAGGCAGCGGAATGCCAGAAATGTTTTACACGTCCGAAGCAATAAGCTCAGATAAAGAACTCGGTCGTTCAATAGCTTTAATTACTGATGGCAGATTCTCCGGCGCATCAACCGGCCCAGTAATTGGACATTGCAGCCCGGAAGCAGCTTCAGGCGGACCGATCGCACTAGTTGAAGAAGGGGATTTAATAGAACTTGATGTATTTGCGCGAAAATTAAATATAATAGGCGTTAAGGGTGAAAGGAAATCACCTGAAGAGATTCAAAAAATTTTGGACGAACGCGCTAAAAATTGGAAGCCTCGCGAGAAAAAATATAAACGCGGAGTTTTAAGGCTGTTCAGTGAATTAGCGGCGAGTCCTATGAAAGGTGCCTATTTAGATTATGGAGAATTTTAACCCGATAACAAAAAATAACATTTGCTCCGAAAAATTTATTACTGTTGGGGAAATAATGTTGCGCTTGACCCCTCCGAATTACGAAAAAATCAGGGTCGCCACAAATTTTGAAGCCAGTTACGGCGGAAGTGAAGCAAATATCGCTTTAGCTCTTGCAAATTTGGGAGTTGACAGCACATTTTTCAGCGTTGTTCCCGATAATTCTCTCGGCAAAAGCGCGATAAGAATGTTACGAAGCAATGACGTTCACTGCTCGCCGGTAATTTTGAGCACAACTGACGAAACTCCAACGCACAGGCTTGGAACTTATTATCTTGAGACTGGTTACGGAATCAGGCCGAGCAAAGTAATTTACGACCGAAAACACAGCGCAATGACTGAATATGATTTCTCGAAAGTCGATTTAAATAATTTATTTGAGGGATTTAACTGGCTTCACATGAGCGGAATTACTCCTGCATTGTCTGGAAGCTGTAAAAATTTCACGCTCGAATGTTTGAGAGTCGCTAAAGAAAAAAATTTAACGGTGAGTTTTGATGGAAATTTCAGAAGCACTCTCTGGAGCTGGAATGAGGCGCGGGATTTTTGCACGCAATGTCTGCCGTATGTAGATGTTTTGCTTGGTATTGAGCCTTATCATTTGTGGCGCGACGATGAAGATCATTCAAAAGGCGATGTAAAAGACGGTGTACCGTTTCAACCAGATTACGAACAACAGGACAATATTTTTCAGGAGTTCGTTACGCGTTATCCAAATTTAAAGTGCATTGCCCGTCATGTCAGATTTGCTCACACCGGCAGCGAAAATAGTTTAATGGCTTTCATGTGGTACGAGGGACATACGTTCGAGAGCAAATTATTCACGTTTAATATTTTGGATCGAGTTGGCGGCGGAGATGCTTTCGCGAGCGGTTTAATTTATGCGATGATAAATAATTATAAGCCTATGGACATGGTAAATTTTGCGGTTGCCAGCAGTGTAATTAAACATACTATACACGGCGATGCAAATATAACGGACGATGTGAGCAGCATAAAAAGTTTAATGAACATGAATTATGATATTAAACGCTAAGGAGCTAGGGAGCTAGAGAAATTTTATTTTTATCATTATCTCGCAATTTTAATTTTTTAATTTTTAAAATGGGAGGTTCAGACATTATGCCGGCCTCCCGTTGAATTTTTTAATTCAGGCTTTTACCGCGATGAAATCTTTTTTATTTTATCCCTCTAGCCTAATTCGCCAGCAACTTTTTTAAGCTCATCGCGTATTTTTATATGTTGGGGGCAAGCCTTTTCACAAGCTCCGCACTGTATGCATTCATCGGCCGTTTTATGTCCCTGTCCAACAACAAAAAATTTAATATGATTCTTCGCAGCTGCTTCATTTTTATATAACGTTAATAAATTCATGGCGTTAAATGAAACTGAAATCCCTATATTTTTCGGGCAGACTTTAGCGCAATAATTACAACTCGTACACGGAATAATCGGAATTTTATTTAATTCTTCGCGGGCTTTTATTATTATTTTTTGCTCGTCATCGCTTAATTTTTTGAAATCCTTCATGAAATTCAAATTATCGCGCATCTGTTCAATATTCGACATTCCAGATAAAACCGTTATAACTCCGTCCAAACTCGCAGCAAATTTTATAGCCCATGAAGCATACGAGGCATTTGGTTCAGCGTCCTTAAAAACTTTCGCGACACTTTCCGGAGGATTTGCGAGCATTCCGCCTTTAACTGGTTCCATTATTATGACCGGCTTATTATATTTGCGCGCCATCTCGTAACATTCTCTGGATTTAATAGCATGTGACTCCCAATCAGCGTAATTAATTTGCAATTGAACAAATTCAGCTTCAGGATGTTTTTTTAAAATTTCTTCCAGCTGTTCCGGCGTAGAATGAAACGAAAATCCCAAATGTTTTATTTTTCCTTTTGCCTTCTCGTTTAAAAAATAATTCCATAAATCATACTCCTCAAAAGGCAACGTGCGGGCATCTCCCAAATTATGCAACAAATAAAAATCTATATATCCCGCTCCGGTTTGTTTTAACGATGTTTCATACTGGTTTATTGCGTCCTGTTTAGTTTTGCAGTTGATCCAGGCAGCATTTTTTGTCGCAAGCTGAAATTTTTCTCTCGGATAACGTTTAACAAGTGCTTCACGTATAGCTTCTTCGCTTCCTGGATAAGCCCAAGCAGTATCAAAATATGTAAACCCTGCTGATAAAAATTCATCGACCATTTTTTTAACGTGTTCAATGTCGATCGTTTCAGAATCTTTTATTTTTGGAAGCCTCATTAATCCGAAGCCTAATTTTTTTATACCTTCGCCCAACATTTTAAGAATATTCCCCCTCAAGAATATTTATAAATTTATATTATCATTTAACACAAGATCATTTTTTAAATTTATTTTTGCGTGCAGGTTTATTAAAATTATTATCGTCTTCGAGATGCAAACCCAATTTTATGAGGTTGACGCGATTTTTTTCGAGCCTTGAAATTGCAAGCGGCATTAATTCTACACTGATGCCATCCGGTTTTAATTTTATTGCTCCTACTTCCTGGCGCTCAACGTTAAGGGCTTTGCACAAAGTATTTAAAATATGTCCGACGTTCTGAAATTTCCCGGATTTAAATTTTTTCGTAATTCCTTTTGGTCTCAAATTTTTATTTTTGCTGCCGGTTAAATTTAATTTTGGTTTATTACGTTTATTTTGTTCGCGCTCAAGTTCACGATCCAAACTATAGCCCTGACTTTTTGAACTCAAGACGGCCAATAATTTAGCAATTAAAATTTTAGGTTCGGCTCGCGTTAATAAATCTCCGGCCCATGCGATATACTCGCCAAAATTTTTATCAATAGGAGCGGCAAATAATTCCTGTTCAGTATTTTCGAACCATGCTTGACGAATTTTTTCAAGTCCTGGAATATCACGCCAATCAATTTTTATATTTGTGTCGCGAATTAAATTTTTAAATTTTCCCAATTCACGAGGCGACAATAAAATTAAATTTATTCCTTCATGGCCGGCTCTTCCAGTTCTTCCGCTTCGGTGTATAAAAGTTTCCTGATCGTCGGGCAGTCCTAATTGAATCACGTGGCTGACTCCTTCAATATCTAAACCGCGGGCGGCGACATTTGTAGCAACTAAACACGGAACAGAACCCGATTTAAACGAAGCTAAAACGGCGTTGCGTTCATTTTGAGTCATATCACCCTGAAGGGCTGCGGCGTTGAAACCATGATCCTGTAATTTTTGAGCGATCTCGATCGATTCCATTTTGGTGTGGCAAAACACCAAGCTTCTGGTCGGGTGTTCATATAATAAAATATCGACTAAACCCTCAAAACGTTTATTGCTCGGAATTTTGTAAACTCTGTGTAAAATATCTTCGTGCTGTTCGCCTTCTTCGTATAATGAAAGCGTCAACGGGTTATTTAAATATTCTTCGGCCAATAATTTTACTTCGTCGGGCATTGTTGCAGAAAATAGCCAGCGTCTACCGTTTGGAAGAGAATTTAAAATGAATTCCAGATCATCCCTGAAACCCATATCAAGCATTAAATCTCCTTCATCAAGCACAACGCTTAAAATTTCAGAAGTCTTTAAACTTTCACGTTCAATATGATCGCGAACACGTCCGGGAGTTCCGACTATTACCGCGCAACCATGACGCAAATTTTTTAATTGTGCAACGATATCCATTCCGCCAACTAATGACGCAGTATTTATTTTTAAAAATTTCCCTAAAAATTCGGATTCATTTGCTGTTTGTTGAGCGAGTTCACGAGTTGGAGCGAGTATTAAAATTTTTGGTGTGCGCTCTGAAATATTAATATTTTGCAACAACGGCAATAAAAAACCTAAAGTTTTGCCCGACCCGGTTTTAGCGCGTACGATCATATCCCGTGAGCAATCTTGATTTAAAACGCTTTCCTGAACCGGCATAGGATTTTTAAAGCCATGTTTATCCAGAGCGTTTAATAATTCCGTTCGTAAATTAAAATCTTTAAAAGTACTCATAAAAAAATTTTTATATCCTTTCTGGTAATGCTAGAAATTTTTATTTAATTTAATATTATATTGCGTAAAAGATTATTTTTTATTATTTTTACTATTTTTATTAATGTTAAAGGAGAATTATTTTAAATTGTTATATCCAGTTGAGATTAAAAATTCAGGTGAGTTTATAAAAATTTTAAATTCGATCGGAACTGATTCAGGAGCTTTTAAATATTTAAGTCCGAAATATAAAATTATTAATATTTACGCCGAAAAAATAGATTTTAGAGCAGCGACATTTTTAAAACAGGAATTATTAGCACGTAACGGCGATGCAGCTGTAGCCAAACACGTAATAGACGGCAAAACTGATTTTAGCGATGTATTATTAATGGGCACAATTTCACAGCTCGAAAGCTTATTAATTAAACTTAATTCTATGGATATTTGGGGATTAAAAAATTTTCGTGAAGAGTTATCAAGCACATTGAAAAATTTAAAAATTCACGAATGGAAATTTAATTTAAATAATAATAGGCAATTAATTTTAAATGAGAATACTCAAATTATGGGAATAATAAATTTAACACCTGATTCATTTTTTGAAGATTCCAGAATCTCGAACGAAAAGGATTTATTAAAACGAGTCGAAAATTTTATAAATGACGGCGCAAAAATTATTGATCTCGGAGCAGAATCAACCCGGCCAAATTCCGAAAAAATTAACGAATCCGAAGAGCTTAAAAGATTAATACCGGCTTTAAAAATTCTGCGCAAAAATTTCCCAAATATAATAATTTCCGTTGACACTTATAAATCAAAAGTTGCCGAAATTTCCATAAACGAAGGAGCAGATATTATTAACGACATCAGCGGATTTGAATTTGATGCAGAAATTCCCGAAACAATTTCAAAATTAAACGTGCCTTATATTTTGTCGCATATAAAATCAGATTCCGAACCCTTTAAAAATCTGCGCTCTGAAATAATTTCATATTTCCGAAATAAATTAAATATTCTCGAAAAGGCCGGCGTAAACTTAAAAAATATTATTCTTGATCCTGGTTTAGGTTTTGGGAAAAATCCGGCTGAAAATTTTTACATTGTAAAAAATATTGATTTCCTTAAAATTTTCGGATTGCCTATTTTAATCGGGCATTCGCGTAAAAGATTTTTGGGCAAAAATAATTTACCTGGAACTTTAGCAGTTTCCGCATTTTTAAACGGAAAAATTAATTTAATCCGGGTTCATGACGTTAAAGAAAATTACGATACATTATCGGCCATGCAAAATATTATGAATTATGAATTTTAAATTCTAGTTCCGGCCATGAATAAAATAAATAAAATAAAAACTCTCCGGCCAAAAACCGAAGAGCGTAATTTTTATTTTTTATTTTTATGGTGCGGAGGGGGAGACTCGAACTCCCACAGCGCTTAAAGTGGCCACAAGATCCTTAGTCTTGCGCGTCTACCAGTTCCGCCACCCCCGCGAAATCTCAAAACGCAACGCGAAATATTATACTCACAAAATTTTTTGCGTCAAGATTTTTTAAACTCGTCCAAATTATTTAAATTTATTTAAAAGTGTGTGATAAAATTCAATTTAATTTCAAAATTTATTAAAAAGGAGCTTGACAAAATTGAGTAAATATGCTTTAATACCCTCACCTCACCTCA
>CALCEM010000019.1 GCA_937900285.1 uncultured Fretibacterium sp.
CCCCCCTCAGTATTATATGCAATATTCAGCGCGGTATTTCTGGCTTTGCAGGCACCTGAATTTTTTTCATGCTGAACATATTTTATTCTGGAATCATTTTGCGCATAAGTATTCACCATTTGTTTAACGCCGTCCCTAAATTCATAATCCGCAGGACTGTCATCAACCACAATTAAATTCCAATTTGTATAAGTCTGAGCTAAAACACTTTTTAAAGCGCGTTCAACCATTTCGGGTTTACGTTTGCACGTTGTAATTACGGCTGTAATCATAAATAATTTACTCTCCTGAATTTAAAAATTTTTCGTATTATACTATTAAAAATATTTATCTCAGGAGCTTTCAACTTGAACAAAAATTTTATTTTGCACTCGAATTTTTTGCCGGCAGGTGATCAGCCTCAAGCCATTAAAAATATTTTGACCAGCATCAAGAATAATAATAAATTCCAAACTTTAATGGGCGTGACAGGCAGCGGAAAAACTTTCACAATGGCAAATATTATAACTGAATTAAATCGCCCAACCCTCGTTATTGCTCATAATAAAACGTTAGCTGCTCAACTTTACAGCGAATTTAAAAATTTTTTTCCGGAAAATGCTGTACATTATTTCGTGAGCTATTATGATTATTACCAGCCCGAAGCGTATATACCTCAAAGCGATACTTACATCGAGAAAGACGCATCAATTAATTCCAGGATCGAAAGTTTACGGCTTGCAGCAACTAAAGCATTAATCGAACGCAGGGATGTCCTGATTGTTGCGAGCGTGTCATGTATTTACGGACTCGGCATAAAAGATAATTACGAGAATGCAATTATAAAATTTAAAATCGGCGACAAAATAGATTTATATGAATTTTTGAAGAATTTAACATTAAATTTTTATGAGCGTAATGATTATTCACCGGAACCCGGCAAATTTAGGGTACACGGCGATACAGTTGAAATTTTTCCGGCTTATGATAATGAGAGCTGCATACAAATAATTTTTTTTGATGACGAGATCGAAAGCATAAATATTATTAATCCAATCACATTTAAAATTATTGAACGCGTAAAAGAAGCCTCAATTTTTCCGGCAAAACATTACATAACCCAAGACGACGCTATAAAAAAAGCACGTCCGCTGATACTCGAAGAGCTGGAACAAACCGAAAAAAATTTTATTGCTCAAAATAAATTAATTGAAGCTCAACGAATTAAAACGCGAACTTTATACGATCTAGAAATGTTAAATGAGGCTGGATATTGTTCTGGAATTGAAAATTATTCAGTGTGGCTTGATGGCCGTGAACATGGTGAACCGCCTGGGACTTTAATAGATTTTTTCCCGGATGATTTTTTAATGTTTGTCGATGAATCGCATATTACACTGCCTCAAATTCGCGGAATGTTCAACGGTGACAGAGCGCGTAAAATTTCGCTGGTTGAAAATGGTTTCAGGCTGCCTTCATGTCTTGATAACCGTCCGCTAGAATGGCAGGAATTTGAAAATAAAATTAATCAGGTAATATTTGTTTCTGCGACTCCCGGAGATTTTGAATTAAATCAAGGAAACATAACCGAACAAATTATAAGACCGACCGGAATTCCCGACCCTGAAGTTAAAATTTATCCGGCAAAAAATCAAATTGATGATTTAATTTTCAGATTGCGCGAAATTTCAAATAATAACGAACGTGCATTAATTTTAACGCTGACCAAAAAATCATCTGAGGATTTAGCGGAATATTTGCGGGAATTAAAATTTAAAGTTAAATATATACATTCTGAGTTAAATACTTTTGAGCGTGCTGAATTAATTCGGGATTTACGTTCGGGAAAAATAAATATTTTGGTCGGGATAAATTTATTACGAGAGGGGATGGACTTACCTGAAGTTACGTTAGTTGCGATTTTGGATGCTGACCGCGAGGGATATTTACGTTCATATAGATCATTAATTCAAATTATTGGGCGTGCTGCAAGAAATTTAAAGAGCCGTGTAATTTTGTACGCTGACAATTTAACCGGGAGCATTTCGCAAACTGTAAACGAGACCGAACGCCGGAGGAACCTGCAAATAGAATTTAATTTAAAAAATAATATTATTCCGAAGAGCATTAACAAGAAAATTATAAATTTATTACCGCCAGAACTTGAAAGAGCGTTTAATAAAAATAAAAATTCTGACGGCAAAAAATCAAAGCATGAAAACATTAATTTAAGCATTTCGCAGCTTGAACAGGCCATGTGGGAAGCAGTCGAAAAATTAGATTTTGAACGGGCTGCATTTTTGCGCGATAAAATTAACGAAATTAATCAAAGCAATATTAAGACTAAATAGAACGCCTTTCAACTTCTAAACCAATATCGCCGGAAGCGTCGACATCTTTCATAAAATATTTTGCCGGTGATATTAAAATTACATCTGGGTTTTCGTTTAACTCTGCTGCCCAGATTGAAAAATTACTCGGTCCCTTAATTATATTTTTGCATTTCGTCATTAATGCCATGTCCTGCGGAGGGTTTTCGCCTTCAACAAAATTAAATTTTAAATCGTGAAACATTTCAGGCAAATTTTTTTTACACCATTCGAGATCATCGCTAAATACAAAAAATTCTGGATCGCTTGTTAATTCGAGCATTTTATTTACAGAACTTTTAATATAATTGACATTGGAATATGTAAACTTTGAATTAACTTTATCGCCCCGCCTAATATGAAACGCCACGGAATTACACGAAATAATTTTATTGTAATCCGGGTGATTAAATAATTTTTCATCAAATTTAAATTTATGTTTGATTAATTCATTAATATCCCATTCGTAAAAAGTTCCGTTTAAATATATATCGCCCGGAAGTTCTTTTATTTCATCAGCAGAAATTTCAGCATTTTGGTGCAGTCTAGAAATTAAATCTACGCTTCTTTTTTCGCCGATAAAATATCCCTTCTCGATTAAACCTGATACACGAATCATTTTGCGAATTAATCTTTTAAAAATATTATATTTATGCACTGGTTTTCGAGAAATATAATTACTCACCGCCCGTCCTGGACATATTTTCCAAATTTCTTTTAATGTCGCTTGTCGTTCCGTAATATTTGGGAAGCACCATAAACAGTAAGGACGAAATTTATTACACAAGCCAGAATAATTATCGATCAATAATTCCGTATTTAATCTTTTAGCGAACGAAAGCCCCGAAGCAAAATGGCTCATTTGATCTCCCATTCCAGAAAAAATATTTGTGATGATCATGAGAGATCACCACATTTACAAAAGACATTAATCAGGCTTCGGTGAGGTGAGGTGAGGTGAGGTGAGGTATTGTACACTTTCATTTTACTCTGTCAAACTCCTTTCATTGTATTTTCATTTTATATTCAAAAAATTTTTAATTTACATCGTAACAAGTTCACCGTGTAAAGCTCCAGCGCGATCGATCGCCTGCAAAATTTCAATAATATCTCTCGGAGTCGCAGATAATCCGTTTAACACTCTCACTAAATCCCGCACGGTCGTAGTCGCCGGCATCGCTATCATGTGAGAACCTTCCTCATTTACTCCGATATTTGTTTGTGGTGTCGCAACCGTCTGGCCTTCGCTGAATGGTTCAGGCTGTGAAACATTTTCAGTCTCATCAATCGTAACGGTTAAATTTCCGTGCGAAACTGCTACTGAACTTATTTTTACATCTCCACCCATTACAACAGTGCCGGTTCTCTCGTTTACTGCAACTTTTGCAGAAGTGTCCGGAGTAATTTCTAATTTTTCCATGTTCGCTAAAAATGCCGTCGGGGCTGCTACATATGGTCCAGGCAAATTTACAACAACTCGCCCAGCATCTGATGGAAATGCTACAGCTCCAAAATATCTGTTTATTACGTCCGCTATCCTCTGAGCCGTCGTGAAATCCGGATCATGTAATAACAAAGCTATTTGACCACGTGATGTATATTCGCTCGGCACTTCGCGTTCAATAATTGCGCCACCGGGTAAACGTCCAACAGTCGGAATATTTTGCGTGCTTGATCCTCCACGACCTTGCGCGCTCATTCCTCCAACCATTACGGGGCCTTGCGCAACCGCGTAAACTTTTCCGTCAGCAGCTCGTAAAGGCGATTGAACTAATACACCTCCCTGCAAACTCGAAGCATTTCCCATCGTGCTGACATTTACATCAATTTTTTGGCCGGCTCTAACATACGGAGGCAACATCGCAGTTAATGAAACAACAGCAATATTTCTAGTTCTGACTGATCTAGCATCAAGCGTAACTCCAAAATTTCGCATCATGTTACGCATCATTTGTATTGCCATCGTCGAATTATCGCCAGTCCCGTTTAAACCCGTCACAAGTCCGATCCCGCTTAATTGATTCCCCCGCGCTCCTTCAATGTCTACAATATCCTTTATTCTTACTGACGGATGAACTTCAGAAAAATCCATGCCAGAATAATTTAAAGCATACGCAACATTTATATTTATTAAAATTAAAATTATCGCGTTAAAAAATTTTTTCATGACTTATAACACCGTTTGTAAAATTCGCGTGACTATACCGGGATTTTGTGTCCTCGAAATCGTTCCGTGCCCCTTCACTGATAATTCTGCGTTCGCTACTAATTTGCTGTTTATTTCGTTATCGCTGTTTACATCTTGAGGCCGTATCACTCCAATTAATTGAAACTGTAAAATTTCTTCGCTCGTCCTTATATCTCTCGTGCCCTCAATTATTAAATTTCCATTCGGCAAAACTTCCGTCACAAGACATGCAAGAGTCCCGGTCGCGTGATGTTTGCGCTCAATTGATCCATCTCCTGCGCTGGCACTTGAACCAGAAAACGAAAGGCCGCGTAAAATTTTTAAAATCCCAGTCCCATCCGTAAATGAATGATTCGCGCTCTTTTGTATATCCATTGTCGATTCATCTTTTGCATCCGTACGCTCGTCTATTAAAACCGTAACTATATCACCAACTCGCCCCGGCCTCTCGTCCGCAAACCAGTTAGCATTATCGTTCCATAATGATTGAGCATGTAAACTCCCAGTCAGCATAAAAAATATTAATATTATTCCGGCAATAAAAATTTTTTTCATTTTCATTTTCATTTTCATCTGATCTCAACCTCCACCAAATTTAGATTTATTATACGCGCTTGTAATATTGCTTGTTTATTATCAGATCGGCGGACTTTTACAACATCTCCGGGCGCACCATCCTCCATTAAAATCCCATCGAGTTCGGCTTTAGCTCCTTTGAATCTCGCAACAATCTTAACGCGTTGACCCTTCTTTATAATATTCGCGCTCGTAAAAGAATTTAACATTATCGCTTCACCCTGTTTTATATTCCTGTTTGAAATATTTCCGCGAACTTCGTTTAAATTCGTTGCGTAAACACCAGGCCGGTTTATTATCATTGGCCGCACCGTTAAATTTCCAGTTAAAAATTTTTCGCCGCGTTTAATATTTCTGGTTGCAAATACTACATTTTGAGACCAGGTTAATTTAACGGGTAAATTTTTTATTTTGCCGGAATTGTCTTTAAATCTTAACGTAACGGCAGGCGTACCGGGTATTAAACTCGAAGGATCAATTAATTTCCCAGCTGGAATTTTATTATTATTGCCATTGATCGAAATTTCTATATTTCCGTTCCATGAAGCTAAATTTTTTAAAGTGTTTTCGAGTTCCTTTAATTTATTTTGATCGCCATCATTTAAATTATAATTCTCGTTTACGTTTATGTCGGCTGTTTCCGTAAAATTTCCTTCATAGTCAGGATACTCAAATTTTACATTTAACGGCATATATAACTGAATTTGAACATCATCCGCACCACTTGAATTAATCGCGTTTAAAACTTCACTGCGAGTCAAAATATTTTTATTCAAATTAAAATTTATTTCGGCCAGCGCTTTACGGTTTGAACGACTTCCTCCCGAAATTTTCGCTATATCTCCGAGCGTAAAATTATTTTTATTTATGTAAATTAATTCTGGAATTTCAATTTTTATATTTTGAGCAGCATATACATAATAAATATTTTTTTCGCACGACAATAAAATTATTAACACAAAAAAAAGTCGGAGCGCTCTTAACTCCGGCCTCGTAAAAAATTTTTTCATGATCATTTAACGTTTTATGCCGTTAGCAATCCGCAATAAATCATCCGCCGTCTGAATTCCCTTTGAATTTGCCTCGTAAGCACGTTGAGCCACGATCATTTCTACCATTTCCTCGACAACTTCAACATTTGACATTTCTATAACTTTTTGGCGAACTTGGGGCATTCCGTCCTCTCCGGGATTTCCTGTTATTGGGTCTCCGCTCGCATCAGTCTGAACAAATAAACGATCTCCAACTGCTCTCAAACCTCCGGGATTTATAAATCTTGCGAGTTCTATTTGTCCCAATTCCTGTAATTCCGTTTCATTCGCCAATCTTACGCTTACGATACCTGTCGGCGATAATTGAATGTCTACAGCATCCTGAGGTATAGTGATAGCAGGCTCCAATAATAAACCATCTTCGTTTACAATTTGTCCCTCGTCATCGATCTGCCAAGAACCTCCGCGAGTATATGCTATAGTTCCATCGGACATTGTCACCTGAAAAAACGCATTCCCCTCAACGATCGCCCAGTCAAGCGGCCCATCAGTAATTTGAAAATTTCCCTGCGTCTGAAATGATGGTGTAGCATTTACACGAGTTCCAAGACCAACCTGCACACCAGTCGGCACGAGCGAATTGGGTTCAATCGGTGCACCGGGTTCTCGCCAAATCTGGTACATTAAATCCTCAAAATCTGCACGGCGCTTTTTGTAACCTTGAGTATTAACGTTTGCCAAGTTATGCGTAACAACATCAAGATGAGTCTGCTGCGCTATCATTCCAGAAGCACTCGTCCATAATGAACGTAACATTTTTTATAACGCCTCCCAGTAATTTAAAATTTTATTTTTTTATTTTATCCTCTGCTGTATGACGTAATTAATTTTTGCGTCTGTTCGTCGTGAGTCATTAAAGCCTTTGAAGCTCCTTCGTAAACTCTTTGAGCCTCGATCATTCGCGTCATCTCTTCGACTACTCCAACGTTTGAAACTTCGTAAGAGCCTCCGAAAATTCTAACGTTCGCAACTGGTTGAGCTTCGCCTGATTGTTCTGTTACAGCTAATAAATTCCCGCTGATTTGCCTTAAATATGTAGGATTCTCAAAATTAAATACTGTAACTTGTCCAACGTTATCACCATCCACTATAATTTGGCCGGTTCTCGTAACTTCAATTTTTCCCGCGCCCTGTCCGATCGAAATTTCTCCGCCGTTGCCCTGCAATAATAATCCTTCAGGTGTAACAATATTATTTGTTCCGCTTAATGTAAAATTCCCGGCTCTCGTGTAATAAGTATTTCCAGCCGTATCAGCCACCGCAAAAAATCCCGGCCCATCGATCGCCATATCCAAAGGATTATCAGTCGTTTTTACAATGCCGGGACTCGTGTCCATTACATCCTCTGAAAAAATGCTCGCGAGCGCTAACGTCCCGATGGTCTGCTTGCCCTTCCAGTTCATCGTAAAAGGAGGATAGGTCATTATTTTCATTTCGGCATCTTCTGAAACTTTTTCTATTCTGTCTAAATATGCACTAAAATCCGCGTTAGCACTCACACGGCGTTTATATCCTGCTGTATCAACGTTGGCTAAATTATTCGTAATAACATCTAAATTTGTTTCCTGTACTAACATGGCCGAAGCTGCTGAATATAATCCTCTGTGCATTTTTTATTTTTCACCTCACTTAAAAATTCTTTACTTAATTTAATTTAATTTAACTTAACTTAAAATTTAATATCTTCTTCGACTGGATTTTTTTAAATTTACTAGCATTGTGCTGCGTCCAGAATTTTTTAAATTATCAATTTCGGCGAGTGCTTTACCTGTTCCGAGTGCAACGCTCTCCATCGGATTTTCTGCTGTAAAACAATTTATGCCGGTCTGCTGTACAACTAATTCAGGAAGTCCGCGCAATAATGCTCCGCCACCTGTTAAAACAATTCCTCTGTCTATAATATCGGCTGATAATTCGGGCGGTGTAAGTTCCAAAACATTCCTAACACCATCAATTAAATTCTGAACCATTTCGCCGATTGCCATATTTACGGCTGAACTTGTTACTTCAATTTGACGCGGTAAACCTTGAACGAGATCCCGGCCTTTTACGACCATTCTCTGATCTTCTTCAAGCGGTAAACACGTGCCGATCATAATTTTTAAATTTTCTGCTGTTTGGTCTCCGATTGCTAAATTATATTGTCTGCGTAAATATCTCATTATCCCTTCATCAAATTTATCTCCGCCGATCCTTAAAGATTTTGAGACGACAACCCCGCCCAAAGAAATCACAGCTATATCAGTAGTACCGCCTCCGATGTCAACGATCATTTTTCCGCGAGCCTCTTCAACGTTTAAATTTGCTCCGATAGCTGCGGCCATTGGTTCCTCAATTAAATACGCTTCGCGCGCTCCAACTTCTAAAGCTGCTTCCAAAACTGCACGGCGTTCAACATCAGTCGCTCCAGATGGTACGCAAATCATCGCCCTGTTTCTGAAAAATCTTTGAGAACCTTTTGTAACTCGTCTCATAAAATGCTGTAACATCGCTTCAGTCATTGAATAATTTGCTATAACTCCATCGCGCAACGGCCTGACCGAAACAATACTTCCCGGAGTCCTTCCGACCATGCTCTTCGCTTCATAGCCCACCGCTAAAATATCCCCTGTGTCCTGATCAACTGCTACAACAGAAGGCTCGCGCAGAACAACTCCGTGATGCTTCTCATAAATTAAAACCGTTGCTGTTCCTAAATCAATGCCTATATCTGTACCAAACAAAATTTATTTTTCACCTCCAGAATTTTTATTTAAATTTATATTTATATTTCTGTTTATCATTCCTGCAAGATACCCTGCCCCAAATCCATTATCAATATTTACAACGCTTACACCGCTGGCACAAGAATTTAACATCGCAAGCAATGCCGAAACTCCACCGAATGAAGCTCCGTAACCTATGCTCGTCGGAACTGCTATAACCGGACAATTTGAAAGCCCTCCCAAAACGCTGGCGAGAGCGCCTTCCATTCCTGCGACCGCAATAATTACATTTGCTGTCATAATTTCATCAATGTGCGATAAAACACGGTGCAAGCCCGCGACCCCGACATCATATAATCTGTTTACGCGATTCCCAAAAACTTCAGCGGTTAATGCTGCTTCTTCAGCGACTGGTATATCACTAGTGCCGCCGGTTGCTATTAAAATTTTTCCTGAGTATTTCGGCTCTGGAATATTTCCGACGATTGCAATTTTTGCGTTATCATAATATTTAAAATTTACTCCGAGTTCTTGTAATTTTTTGGCTGAGTCGTTTTGAAGTCTGGTTATTAAAATATTATCCTGATCATTTTCGAGCATTACTTTTATAATTTCCGCGATTTGTTCCGGAGTTTTTCCGGCTCCGTATATAACTTCACAAGTTCCCCGCCTTATTTTTCTGTGCAGATCAATTTTTGCGAAGCCTATATCTTTAAAAGGTTTTTCGCGTAATTTTAATAATGCTTCGTCTACTGTTAAATTTTTTTCTCTTACAGCCTGTAATATTTCGCGCACATCGTTCAAATAAAATTTCACCCTGTAAAATAATATCATACGCAATAATTTTAATATTTTTGTTTAATTTTTGTTTAATTCCAGATTCCGTAATTTTTTAATTGTTCCGTAACTTTTTCGCCCCAATTTACGCTTAACGGAGAAGCAGGACTCGGATGCAAAATTTTAACGACCTGAATATTTTTATTTTTATTCTTATTCTTCATTGCAATTTCCGAACGTTCAAAAGCAAATTTCCCGACTCCGATTAAAAATTCAGGCTTAAGGATTTCGACGATATTTTTTAAACTTTCGTCACATATCTCAAATAAAATTTTACGGTCATTAATATTTAATTTATCTGGCGTTAAATTTTTTCCAGCTATGAACATCAACGGACAATAATTTATTACGAAATATTTATTAAAAAAGTTTTCAGGAGTTATGAATTTTTCGCGAAACAAGCCCCATAATCTTTTACCGCTGATCTCTGATTTTGTGCAATTGAGGCCGTTCACCGGATAATTTTTTGATTCGTTTTCCGGTTTATAAATTTTTAAATTGTCGATTCCAAGCCAAAATTTTACGTGATTGATTTCGCCGAATGGTATACCGGTTTGAGCCATTCCGAACGGGCCGGGATTCATGCCTATAAATAAGCCTCGTAAATTTTCGTGAACAAATTTATTTACGTAACATTTAAAACCTTCAAACGCATAATTTAACGGGTTATAAATAAAATCGATTTTACTAGAGAAATTTAAATTATTAATTTTTTCGCATAATTTTATATTTTCGTTAATAATTTTTTCGGCAGTGCACATAATTTTTAATCTTCCGTTATAGATTTATATTATAAATTTTCGTTGTTCTCGTTGTTATTTTCGTCATCGTAATAAAAAAATTTTTTCCTGTTCTTGTACCATAATATTAAAGCTAAACCACCGCAAAAAATTCCGCACCCTAATCCGATCACAATATAATCAATTCTGTAAGCATACCCGAATAAACTGCCGCCATAACCAGCTAAAGCATAACCAAACGCTATAACGCTTAACATCGAAAGTGTTGTAATAAACAATCTCAAAATATTTTTTTCCCCTTTTTTATTATTATTTGTTTCGTGTCTTGTTTAGTTAATTACAATTATAATTATTTCCGATTTTATATTTAATCGCCTCATGTGATTTAAAAATTTAATTTCAAAAATCTAAAACGAAAGGAGAATTTTTACAATGAAGAAATATTTAAAATTTGAAACATTTTTCATAACATTAATTTTAATATTTTCTGCATGGCCGGGTTTTGCAAGCTCTAAAATTCGGGACGGCTATTTTATAGAACCTCCGGAAGAGTTTCAGAATTGGCAAAAAAAATTCAGGGCTAAAAAATATAAATTGGATTTTGATAACTCGGATACAAACTCAGCTGAAGATTATGGATATATTCCGCTTCCTGTAGATTTGTCGCACCTGGATTATAATCCGCCGATCGAAAATAATAATTATAATAATAATAAATTCAATTTCGACAAAGACAGCCAGCTCCCCTCAAAATATGACGTTAAAAATTACGTAACGAGCATAAAAAATCAAGTGCCTTACGGAACATGCTGGGCGTTCGCCGGGACTGGGGCAATGGAATCAAATTATATTCTGAAATATGGCAGCACAATAGATTTATCGGCCATGCATTTGGCGTATTTTGCTTTTGTGAACCCGGATAAATATAAATCTTTTCTCACTTACACTGCTAAATCTGATTTGGAAGATATTTTAAATAATGGCGGAAATGCTTTTTTAACGACTGCATTATATTCAAGACTGGACGGCCCGACGCTCGATATAAATGCGCCATACCCAAAAAAATTAAATTACGAATACCCGGAAGATTATCAAAGGGCTTTAAGATTGCGCGATGTATTTTTTATGAGGCTGTCGAGAATAAATTTAAATTCCAACTCCGAACAGCGCAACATCGTTAAAAAACGCATAATGCAAAATGGTGCGGTGCAAGCGAGTTATTACAGCTCAAATTCCGATTACGCAAAAATAAACGGCTATTCAACTTATTACAACACTGCAACGGGAACGAATCACGCCATTTTATTAGTGGGCTGGGATGATAATTTCTCAAAGGAAAATTTTAAAATTCAACCGAGTTCAGACGGCGCATGGCTCATAAAAAATTCTTGGAATAAACAATGGGCTAATACTGACGGCGAAAGAATTGGAGATGCCGGATATTTTTGGATGTCTTATGAACAATATTTAACGGACGGTATAGCCTTTAACGTTGAAGAAGCTGACGAAGATTTGCAATGCTATTATTATGATGCTTTAGGCTGGTGCAGTACATACGGCTGGGATAATGCTACAGATATTTATTCAGCAAATGTATTTAAATCTGAACGCGATGACGAAAAATTAATTGATGTTGGATTTTTCACGCCGGATAATAATATTAATTACACGATTTATGTTTACACTGGAATCTCAAAAATGCCGAGTTCAACACCAATAAACGGAAGTCCAATTATTACGCAGTCCGGGACAATTCCTTACGCCGGCTATCATGTTGTAACGTTAAATGATCCAGTTGAATTAACAAACGGTGAATATTTTTCAGTCGTAATAAAATTTGATGGTTACAACGAGACCCCAACTGAAATAAAAGAGACTGGATTTTCAGACAACGCAAAAATTGAAACGGGGAGTTTTTTTTCATACAACGGCACGAGCTGGACGACTGGCGCAAAAATCAAAGCTAACGCCTGCATAAAAGCATTTACCAGAACAAATTTAAACGCTGAAACAGAAATAATAACCGATTCGATCCCCGACGCTCTGTTAAATAATTCTTACGCTGTTAAATTTTCTGCTACCGGCGGAGATGAATGCGAATGGACTTTAACGGGAAATTTGCCAACGGGTTTAAATTTTACTTCGAACGGATATTTATACGGAACTCCAACAACAACGGGCGAATATGAATTTACAATTACTGCTAAAAATTCTTATGGTTCAGATTCAGCGGCATATATTTTAAATGTTTACGATAAATTTACGATAACAACGGCGGAATTATATGGGACAGTGAGTTATACATTTTCCGAATATCTCGAAGCAAACGTAACAAACGGCGTAACATGGACGGCAAATAATACGCTTCCAACAGGATTAAAATTAAATTCATCAACTGGATTAATAAGCGGAACTCCTAAAACGGCCGGGACATTTTATGTAAATTTTACGGCTTCTCATTCGCTTGGAACTGATACGGCTCAAATAATTTTTATAATTGACGAAAAGGCCGACAAACCTAAATTTACGACGACGAGATTCAGTTCTGTAAATGTTGGCGAATATTTTTCGCAGGATATATATTTAACTGGGACGCTTCCGATCTCGTTAAAAGTTGATGAAATTCCGGAGGGTTTAAATTTAAAAATTTCTTCCGATGACTTGAGCTGTTATGAACTTTTCGGGAGTGCTTTAAAATCAGGTTCATATAATTTAAAATTTACCGCTGAGAACCGAGCAACAAATTTAACGGGGTCGCCGGTTACAAAAACTATAAAATTAACTGTTAAGGATGTCGCGCCAAAAATTACCAGCACATATTTCCCGACTGGAATTAAAGATGTTGAATATACTCCGATGCAATTTAAAATTTCCGGCGGAACTGGTGATGTTATTTGGAGTGCTACCGGGTTGCCGACTGGTTTAAAATTATCGAGCACAGGACTTTTAAGCGGAACGCCTTTATATGGAGGAAATTATAAAGTTAAGATCAAGGCAAAAAATTCCGGCGGGACTGATACATTATCCGACACGCTTGTAATTTTGAAAATGCCGGAGATCACGACAACGAGTTTAAAAGTCGGAACGTCATGCAGAAATTATAAATATACGATTAAGACAAAAGGTTCAACGCCGTTAACTTCATTTGATGTGAGGGGCTTGCCTGAAGGTTTAATATTTACTCCGAATTTAACGAAGGGGACGGGCGTAATTTCTGGAAATTCTGCGCTTGCCGGAACATTTAAATTAAATATTTACGCTGAGAATGCTGCTTCAAGTGATCTCGCTGCGATTGATTTAAAATTAAATGGAATTTCCCCGAAAATAGTTTTAAAAACAGCATACGGAAAAGGCAG
Source organism: uncultured Fretibacterium sp. (assembly GCA_937900285.1). Taxonomy (GTDB): domain Bacteria; phylum Synergistota; class Synergistia; order Synergistales; family Aminobacteriaceae; genus JAFUXM01. The sequence continues at coordinate 13,803 of CALCEM010000019.1, forward strand.
TGTCGGGAATCCTTATTCATTGGCCGGAACTGCAACGGGAACGATTCCGATAAAATATTCTTACACGTTGAGCGAATCTGATTTAAAGAAGGCTGGAATTTCAGGGCTTGATGATTTGAATTTAAAATTATACAGCACAGATTACAGTATAATTATTTCCGGAACGCCGCACAGATCCGTGAAGAGTTTGCCGATAACTTTAAATGCTGTGAACGATTACGGGACATATACGAAGAGAGCATATATAACAGTTAAAGGAGTTGCGCCGACATTTATTGAACCAGTCAGCTCCAGCATAAAATTAATTGTTGAGCCGTCAAGCGTAATAAATATAAATTTCAAAGTGAGCGGGACAACTCCAATCAGTTTTACATCTACCGGGACCGGCAATGATATAAGTTTCAAAAAAATTTGTGACACAAAAGGAAGATTAAGCGGTGTTGCGCCTTCGACTGAAACGAAAAAGACCATAAATATAACGGCGAAAAATGCTGACGGAAAAGCATCGAGAAAAATAATAATTCAAACGAAGATCCCGCCGAAAATTACGACGACTTCACTCGATAATGCCGTGTATAAAAAAGTTTACAGCAAAAAGATCGAAGCATCAGGCTCAAAAACTATAAGCTGGGAAATAACTTCCGGGATTTTGCCGAAGGGAATTAAATTTAATTCGAAGACCGGATTATTAAGCGGTAAACCTACGGTGAGCGGTGATTATAGTTTTACGGTGAAGGCAATGAATTTAATGGGGACTGACTTCAAAAAATTTGTATTAACGGTAAAAGAAAGCGAGGTGTTATCCAAAAGCGCCCCGACAGAATTTTATAACGAAGCTCCGCCAGATTTACGAAAAACGGAAGGACAAAATTCAGGGAGTAATAACGACGGTGAAAATAATAAAGAACTTGACGGAAATAAATCCGGCACGCAAACCAGTGACGACTATATTACTGCTCAAGGAATTAAAATTATTTCATCGCGTGAAATTTCCGAAGTGGCTGGATATTGGTCTGAAAGGCTTGCAAAAAATAGGCTTATGATCGCTGGAGTTTTGCCCGAAATCGAAATAACAGACAGCGGAACATATAATTTTAATCTTGAACTTGATGAAAATATTTCTGACGGCTTAAAAATTTATTGGTGTTCGAATATCGAGAATTATATAAATATTTCCGGCGAAAACGAAAATTTAATATTATTTTATGATGAATCCGGCCATGAAATTAGCACGATCCCTGAAAATCATAAGATCGGCGTAAGTGTTTGGCTTGAAACTGGAATTTATTCGCCGGTAATTTTGGCTGGTGAAAATTTAATGAGCAGTGCTGATGTAAAAGATGCCAAAGATGTAAAAACGGATGGTGCAACGTTTGAAAATAATTCAAGTTCTGGAGGCTGTAATTTAGGATTTATGAATTATTTTGCGTTATTTGGACTTTTGATTTTAGCGCGCAAGAAAAAAATAAATAAATAAATAATCGAGCAAAAAAATTTAAATTGCCTGCCCTGAACTTAAAAATAAAAATTTGGGGTGGGCATTTTTTTATGTTTTTATATTAAAATGTCCGGCGAACTAAAACAAAATAAATTTAAAAAGGAGGGTTGACAAAATGGTAAATTTTAGTAAAATTGCGTGTTGCGTGTTGCGTGTTGCGTGTTACGTATATTAATGTCTTTTCATAATTTAAATAATAATTCGATCCGTTTTGTCGTTGGGGCATGAGCATAAAAAGTAAAATCTCGAAGGGATTAAAGCTCGTGCGGGACGGTGAATATAAAGAGCTTATCGATGAGATTTTAAAGATCGCCAGAAGAAAAATAATTTGGTTTTGTCACAATCATTTCAGAAAAAAGTATATGTTCCTCAAAATGAGAAACGATCCCCGATTTATGATAAAAGAGCCGAGATTTAACGGTGATGATTTTTTGAATATGCTCCTTTATAGACCAATAAAAAAATACGAAGTCTGCAAAATAAAATTAGGAGATATTAGACGATCTTGGAACGGAGTTGTAATGAAGCTTAGTGATGTATCACCTTACAAATACCTTGTGAATAATGAAAATAAAATTTATGAAGAGTATTGCGAAAAAGTAAAGGCCGTTGGAGATGTCAGGAGTATGGAGAAATTTAAAAAATTAATTGCTAAAGTTGAACAAGAAAATTATGACATTAAAAAAGGGGCAATCGTGCTCAACGATAAAAATATATTAATGGACGGCCAGCACAGAGCTTGCATAATGTTAAAAAATTTTGGCCCGGATTATGTGGTTGACGTTGTGAGATTGTATTATTTTAACGTGTAAAAATAAAAAAAATCCTCCAGGTTAAAAAATTTCTCATCTGGAGGAATTAAAATAAATTTTAGCCCATTGAATCCCAGCTCGCGGCCTCTTCGCTGTCATCATGTCCCGTCTGATAAAGAACTTTAGGAACGCCCATTACAACGAGTCCGGATTTTGGATCAACGTAATAATTTTTCGCGTCTTCTTCGGGGTCTTCGCCTATAACTGTACCGTCAGGGATAATATTATGTCCGTCTATAATCGCTTTTGTAATTCTGCAGTTGCGGCCGATTACTACATCATGACCGATAATACTTTGATCTACAACGCTGCCGGCCTGAATTAAACAGTTACGAGCCAAAACAGAATTTGAAACGGATGCCCCAAAAATTCTGCTGCCCTCTGAGAACATTACGCGATTAATATTACATTCGTGTCCGCTGTCAGGATAACAATAAGTCGGGGGATCACCAAATGAAACCGTACGGATCGGCCACATGGGATTATATAAAGTCATTTCGGATTCATGTCCGATTAATTCCATATGCGCCTGCCAATATGCTTGAAGCGTCCCAACATCACGCCAATAAGGTTTATCGGTCCTCCATTGGTGAACGAGTTCAACTTCTGCACTCGGATGCGGTAATACATTGCTCGAAAAATCATAAGCGCAAACCTTCATACCATGTTCAACCAAATTCGGAATAATATCTTTTCCAAAATCATGGCTCGTTTCTTTCATGGCATCATCATCAAGAGCTTCCTCTAAAACTTTGCGCTCAAAAACATAATTACCCATTGAAACATACGAATATCCCGGCTTGTCTGGAATTTCCGGCGGATTTTTAGGCTTCTCCATAAATTCCAAAATTCTGCCGTTCTTATCTGTACGAATACATCCGAATTGTGTAGCGTCTTCAACTGGTACAACGTTCGCAGCGATCGTTACATCTGCTTTTTGAGCTACGTGCCAGGCTAACATCTGATCAACATCCATTTTATAAATATGATCAGCCGCAAAAATACAAACTCTGTCAGCACGATAACGCGTAATTAAATGCATCGCCTGATAAACTGCATCAGCTGTACCCTGAAACCAATGCTCACCGCTCCACATCTGCGCAGGAACTAACGTAACAAAAAAGTCTCTGCCCCTCATTGCTCCGCCGAACTGCCAACCGCGCTCAATATGTTCGTTAAGTGATTGGCTCTTGAACTGAACGAGAACATAAACCGAATAAATTCCGCTGTTAATTAAATTGGAGAGAGCGAAGTCAATAATACGATATTTAGCAGCAAAATACACCGCAGGTTTTGCACGGTATCTCGTTAAAGGCATCAACCGTTCACCTTTACCGCCAGCGAGAACAATAGCGAGTACTCGTCCATGTTTCCCTGTGTACATGATTTAAAGCCCCCTTCTCTTAAAATATAAAATTAAAATATGAAATACAAAATAAAAAACACTCCCGATAAAAATTTTAATTCTTATTCTTATTGGGAGATTTTTCACAAATTTAAATTACTGCATCAAGTCCTGATATAAATCCCTGTATAATAAAGCCGATTTATCCCAAGTAAAATCTTCGCTCATGCCTTCGAGCATTATATTTTTCCAGGCGTTTTTATCATCTCTGTATCTTCCAATAGCGCGGCCCAAAGCCCATAACATTCCGTCAGTGTCGCAAGTCTGGAATGTGAATCCGTTTCCGCCTTCTGGTCTGTCAACATCAAATACTGTGTCGCGCAATCCTCCAACCTCACGAGCTACAGGTACAGTACCGTAACGCATTGAGATCATTTGAGATAATCCGCAAGGCTCAAAAACTGAAGGCATTAAGAAAATATCTCCGCCGGCATATAACAAATGCGACAACGGTTCGTCATATCCTTTGAAAAATTTAATGCTTCCGGGATTTTCGGCTTCTGCTTGTGATAAACCGTTCTCGATCCAATCCTGACCAGATCCCAAAATTATTAATTTAGCTCCCATCTTTAAAATTCCTTGAATTCCAGCTAACACCATGTCAAAACCTTTTTGCTCAACGAGGCGGCTAACTCCTACAATTACGGGCGCATCTGTTTCAGTGTCGAAGCCTGCACGCTCTAATAATGCTTTGCGACATGAGGTTTTTCCCTTTAAATCTTTGCTGGAAAATCTTGCGGGAATTAATTTATCTTTTTCGGAATCCCAGTATTTTGTATCAAGCCCGTTTAATATTCCGCGTAATTTGCTCCGCTGCTGATATAAAATCCCCGATAATTCGCGAGTTGATTCATATGTCTGAATTTCTCCGGCATAAGTTGGCGACACCGTCGTAACTGCTGTTGCTGCTACTATACCGCCCTTTAATAAATTTACCTGCCCATAAAATTCCATTGTCGAAGAACTGAAGCTCCAAGGCTCTAAACCGGAAGCCTCAAGAAATGGAGAAGGCTCAAAAATTCCTTGATACGCGACATTATGAAGCGTCATTATACTTTTTCCGCCGACTTGTCTGTAATGTCTGTGCCATGCTAAAGCGCAGGGTAAAAATGCAGAAGTCCAATCATGACAGTGATACATATCAGGTTCCCACTCGATAGCCTCTTTTAATTCCAATGCCTGCATACAAAAAACAGCAAACGGAGAAGCACTCCAGAAATTTAATTGTGCAGGGTATTGCGCTCCAGAATAATCTTCAGCCTTTAAAAAATATGTCGGCACTCCTTTTACATCAGCTTTTATAACTGTCGCAGAATGTATGCGCCAATCATATGCCGCAAATACTTTTGTTTTTAAAGTCGTCGTCTTCAATCCCTCTGAAGCAACTTTCTCCAGAACACCAGGCCAAGCAGGAGTAACAACTCTCACATCAACTCCAGCCTGACGCAACGCCTTCGGTAATGAACCTGCTACATCTCCGAGTCCTCCAACTTTTGAAAATGGAGCAAGCTCAGTCGTAACGAACAGCACTTTTAACGCACTATTGCCTTTAGTCATAGCTTTTTTAAAAATCCTTTCGTAAAATTTTTATTTAATTTTAATTTTTTTTTATTTTTATTTTTATTACATACCTCTGAAATCTATTGAATACGCTTTTGATGCATACTCGCGCACAACCCTGTGAGTGTTAAAGAAACTTGCATCGAGTGCTATTGTGTGGCGCATCATATCCACCCATTTATCATGATTATCATAATACGCAGGAATTACTTTTTTCTCTAACTTTTCGTATAAATCTAATGCGTCCTTGCTCTCGTCATAATGAGCATCTGCTTCGGTCTCTGTAGGTTCCGGGCCGATTGACCAGCCTGTTACATCTTCGATCCAGCCTTCGATCCACCAGCCATCTAACACGCTGAAATTCATTATTCCATTCATTGCGCATTTCATTCCGCTTGTACCGCTGGCCTCTCTCGGACGAACTGGAGTATTTAACCAAACATCCACACCCTGCGTTAATAATGATGCAATTTCCATGTTGTAATTATCTACGAACACGATCGGGATTTCATCTTCAAGTTCACGGGAAGCGCGGCGGATTTTCTGCAATAATCTTTTTCCGCCATCATCGTGCGGGTGGGATTTTCCTGCAAATATAAACTGCACTTTTTTATTCCCTGCGATCTTCTTCAATCTTTCAATATCAGTCAATAATAAATCTGCTCTCTTATAAGTTGCTGCACGTCTGGCAAAACCCAACGTTAAAACATTTGGATCGAGCTGCACGCCGTTAGTTTCGAGGATGCGCGCCAATAATCTCAATTTTGAAGCCTGGTGCGCCGTCCATAATTCTTCTTTTGGGATCGTCAAAGCTTGAACGAGTCTGCCGGGATCTAATTCCCAGCCTGGAATATGTTTATTATATAATTTTCTCATTCCGGAACTGATCCAGGTCGTTGGGTGAATGCCGTTTGTTATCCAGTCTACAGTTTCCATTTTGAACATTGCGTTACTGACTTCGGCATGTTTTTTTGCGACTCCGTTGACGTAGCGGCTATATCTCAAACCTAATTCAGTCATTGAAACTCCGGGCATGTCCGGCATCATTCTGTGAATTGTATTGCGAGCATCGTCCGGGAAAACTTGATCGATCATTCCAAATTCAAAATAATCATGTCCCGCAGGCACTGGCGTATGTGTCGTAAATACAACTTGTTCGCGGATTCTGTCAGGATCATAATATCCAAGTTCGCGCATTAATTCGAGCGTTAAAAATCCTGCATGGCCTTCGTTTAAATGGAACGTGTCAATATTCATGTAGCCGAGATCGCGCAAAACTCTCAAGCCTCCAACTCCTAAAATAAATTCTTGACACAATCTGTAACGATTATCTCCGCCATATAAATACCAGCATAATTTACGGTCGTCCGGGTGATTTGGTTCTACATCAGTGTCCAAAAAATAAACCGGTAAAGGATAACCAGTCGCGCCGATAATTTCATAAACCCAAACTGCTATTTGAATATCGCGCCCCTGAATATTTACGTGTACTCTATTCGGCAGCATCGTTAATTCTTTTGCCGGGTTCCATACAACTGGTTTTTCTTTTTGCCAATCGTCCTGATTAAATTCCTGAACGAAATACCCTTTTTTATATAAAAGCGTTACGCCGGCCATAGGCACTCCCAAATCTGCAGCACTTTTCAGAATATCACCCGCTAATACACCAAGTCCTCCTGAATAAGTTGGGATCGATTCCTTGAGGCCCACCTCCATAGAAAAATATGCTACTGGTCTGAAGGCAGGATCATTTTCCATCAGCGTACGAAGAGAATTTCCGAGATCACTGCGATGAAGTCTTTGGATCATCTGCAAAAGCTCCTTTCAAAGTTTTTATAGATAAGCGGGCGAATTTATTAAATTTATTTAAATACACCTGCATAACTTTATGACGCAAGTTAAAAATTTTTTTGCTCGTAAAATTATCGCATAAAATAAATTTTTTTGAATTTGTAATTATTACGGGTTATCGTTGAATTTTAATTTAATTTATACTTTCTATTAATTCCGCTTCTAACGTCTTATTTAATTCAGCTGTTATATTTAACTTTTTAAATTTATCTGCACAGCCTATTATTAAAATATCTTCTGCGCGGGTTATTCCGACATATAATAAATTTATTGCCTCGTCAACCGTAATATTTTTATTGCGCTCTAAACTGTCAACACAATAAATTAATACTGCCTTAAATTGTAGTCCCTTTGAAGAATGCAACGTTAATAATTTTATTCCATCGGACATTAAAGAGCTTTTATCAGTTACGACATTCGCAAAATTTTTTATTTCCTCGCTTAACTCTTTAATCATATTATTAAACGGGCATAACACAGCAATTTCTTCAGGCAATAATTTTCTCGGCAATTCATTACCGTTAAATTTTCCGTCCAATAAATTTTTTATGATATTTATAAATTTTTCCTTTATATTTTTCTGTGTCGAATCCGTTATTAACAAGGGCTTAAAACCTGTTTTGCGAGTAGCTGTATTTAAATCCGCGACAATATTTTTAAAATTTTCATCGTCGGTCTGTATTAATTCCGAAATGGCAGAAGCAAATTTTATTATTTCAAATGAATTTCTGTAACATACTTTTAAATATTGTGTTCTATTTATTGCGTGTACTCCTAAATTTTTCCATACGATTTTACGTTTCCCGCCACGCGAATAAATTCCTTGTTTACCGTCACCAACGATCAATAAATCTCCGTTATCCGGATCATTAAATAATTTTAAAATGCACTTTATCCAAGTTGGATCAAAATCCTGCACCTCGTCTATTAAAACCGAATCGTATTTTATTTGATCAGCTTCCGGGATAATTTCAATACGTTTTAAAATTTCATCTCCAAAATCCTCATTTGATTTATATGCGTTTTCATTTGCTTTAAATTTCATGTTCCAGACTTTACTTGCTAATTTATGAAAATTCATTACATCGACTTTATAACCTTTTAGGCATTCTTTTAAATAATTTGCGAGTGCTACGTTATAACATGTAACTAAAATTTTACGTTCCGGATATTTTCGCGCTAAAATCTTCGCACGGGCTATTAAAATTACGGTCTTGCCACTCCCAGCAACTCCAAATAATAAACGATGGCCGGATTTAATTTTTTTTGCGTTTCTTTCCTGTTCAGGGTCTAAAACTTTAGGAACAATATCGAAATCATTATTATTATTATTATTTTTATTTCTGCTCTTAACTTCGGGAGGTGTTATAACAATTTCAGGGTGAATAATTCCGCGCAAGGCATTAACCTGATCAATATTCAAATTTACCGGCCATTTATGTTGAGCATCGAAGAAAGAGGAAAATAATTTTAAACATCCCTCGCTCGAAATTGAGTCTATATTATCCGAGAATTTCACTAAAGCATCTCTGAACATAGTTCTAGGAAAAAAATTAATTATATCCTCGTCAATATCTTTTTTATTTATATTTGATAGTATTGTCATTGTAACAAAAGGCATTATAAATTTATTTTTCAAACGTCCAGACTTCCCAATTAATACAGAACCAAAAACAGAATTTCTGCAAGAATCCATTAAATTTAACATGTATTCGCGAGCTTGCATTAACGGATGTTTTTCAATTTTGCCGCTCACTTTAACTTCAAGGTTATTTATATTTTCTATTGTGTTGGGATACCAGCCTTTAACTTCAATTATTAAAACTCCCAATGACGGAATTATTACTATAAAATCAGGATACCGCCCCTCGATAACTGGTTCATAATATACAATACAATCATCGGGAAGTTTTTTTAATATTTTAAAAGTGCGTTCCTCTCCTTTACTGCGCATGGCCGGAGATTCCGGGATCATTTGAGCCATAAAATTTTAAATTCCTTTCGTATAATAAATTTCACAAATTAATTAATTAATTTCCTTTTATGCAACACCCTAATAAAACATCATAAACTTATATTATGATTATTAATCTTTTAATGTCCATGAGGCTTTTGATTTAATTTTGATCTCTCGTTGAATAAATCAGCATGAAGCATCAAAATAAAACACACTAATAAAGGAATTAACGCTAACCATATAGCACGCTCATAAAATAATCTGCTGGCATATGTCATAATCATTCCACCTAAAAAAAACACAAGTATTATTTGAGAATGTCTGAGCAATTTCTTTTTTATTTCGTTATCTCGTTCGCTTACATACTTCGCCAAATATATCCCGACTTGTCTCACATGATTCGTTAAAAACGTCGTCGCCATTGAAATCCCTTCAGCTTGTCTAAATGTATTATATTGCATCGAACATATAAAATTTATTATAACTTGAACAATTTGCGCAGGCCATGAAAGCGGCATAAAACCAATTAACATTAAAATTAAAATTTCAAAGCCAATTAAAAACGTGTCCCACCTGATAAATAATAAATGTCGAATTTTTTCCGGCATTATCTCCGAAACAATAGTACCAGCTAAATAAGCACTAAACGGAATTAAATAATAAAATCCCTCCGAAATTTCTCCGTGCCCGAATGCCATCGACATTAATACAATATTTCCCGTTTGAGCGTTGCAAAATACTCCGCCCCGCAAATTATATGTATATAGCCCCATCATTCCGGCAGCCATCGTCAGCAATTCAAAAATATAATATTTTTCACACGTTAAATAAAATTCATGCTTGTTATTATCCTGCATATTTAAAACATCCTTTCTTGAACGGGCAATTTTTACAATTATTTAAATTAGCTTTAAAATTTTTTGAGCCTGATAACTTAGCATAATTTAAAATTTTTTCGCCTGTTTCGTCCAGATTAACATTAACATTAAAATTTTTCTCGTTATAAAATCCTTCCCGCAAAAATATAATTTTAGTCTTAACATTTTCGCAACCAGTTAATTTATATGCTGCATACGCGTAAAACTCCATTTGAGAAAAATATAAATCCTTCGGAGCTTCAGCACTTAACGTAATTTTATAATCCAAAATGTTGCAAGTATCACCGCTCAAATAAAATACATCCATTGAACCGGCCATGACGATATTATTAAATTTAATTCTGAATTTCTTTTCAAGCTGGGCATTATTAATTTTAAATTCCTTATAAATTTCGCTGGACGTGAATTTTAAAAGCCATTCGCGCAAAATTAATTTTGAGTTTTTATCCCTCCAGATTTGGCGTAAATTTCCAGGCAAAAGTTTTAAAGTATCGCGATCATTTAAATATTTATCGAGTTCGGAATTTATATTTATATTATCTCCTTTCAATTTCGACAAAATCCAATGCGCTAAACTCCCCAAATCTGCACCGCCCGTAAATTCTTCAGATTCATCATTAAAATTTAAATTTTCATCATCATTTTTTGCCATTTCCCATTTTAAATTTAAACCCTGCATATATTTTCTTCGCCAGGCAACCGGACAAAATTCAAATAACGCGTAGGAACTCGCAGAGACTTGACACAAATAATTTTCAGGCTCAATTAAATTTACATTTTCAAAATTTTTCTGTTCGGCTGCATCAACATTTTTAAATAATTTATTATTTTCGAGTGCATAAATAATATTTTTGTCCTTATCGTCTTGATCGCAATTGTTTAATAAAATTTCGGTCCAAGTATTTTTATGAGGTAAATTTTTTTTATCGAGCAGTCCGCAAAATATTAAACCGTCTTGAGCGCGGGTCATTGCAACATAAAATAATCTCATGTCCTCTTCTTTTTCGCCTTGTTCAGATATAAGCCTGTCCCATTTGTAAAATTTTAAATTTATTTCTTCGCCGCTTATTTCGTCCGGCAAATTAGTAAAGGCAAGTCCCAAATTTTTGGAGGCTCGTAATTGCGAATTATTTACGCGTGCTTTAATTCTAGTGTCAAAAATTATTGTAATCGGATATTCCAGCCCTTTCGCGGAATGTATTGACGATAATAACACGGCATTTTCATTTTTATCATGCCACGAAGGCTCATCCAAAATTACACCGCCCCGAACAGCACGAGATAACCATTCAGCACAAGCGGTTAAACTTGAGGTCCCGGACTTTTGAAATTTTTCGGCGATCCTGATTGCTTCACGAATATTTCTCAAAACTCTTAATTTATCTTTTTCAGCGTAACATGAAAGCCATTCACGGTCGCGATCAAAAACTGATAATAATCCGGCCGGGCCTTCCAATTCTCCTTTAAGCGATAAATATTCAAGTCTGGAAAATGTTTCAGGATAATTTAATTTTAAAATTTCGACCGGCGAATTATTTTTATTTTCATCGATCTGCTGTAAAATTTTCATGGCCTCATCATGAATTAAACCGGAAAAAGGTGACATTATCCAACCTGAAACCGCTGCGCTGTCGTTGAAATCTGCTGCAGCCTTTAAAGTTGAAATTACATCGCTTATTTCGCCACGATTTAAAAAACCTCTGCTGTGATCTTGAATTGATTTAATATTACGCGTCAATAAAATTTCTTCGAGCATGTCATGAGAATATCTGTCACGCACTAATATTGCAAAATCAGAATATTTAACGTGACGTAAAATTTTTTTAGCTTTATCCCAAACAGTTAATTTTTCACTTACGAATTTATAAATTAAATCTGCTAAATTTTCGGCTAAAACTTTTTTAGGCTCGTTTAAATTTTCGCTGGCCAAAATAATTTTAAAATCCGGGACAGTTCCATTATTGCGGAGATCATCAATATTTGAAGGTTTAAGGGGTTCAAACTTTAAATTTGACATTAATTCAGAATTTCCGAGACCGTTCGGCCAAATTTTTGCAAATAAATTATTTATTCTGGTTAATAATTTTTCACGAGTTCTGAAACTTACATCAAGATCAGTTTTTAAATCAGCCTCCCGAATTAATTGCGCAAATAAAGCCGGTTCAGCGTAACGAAATCTATAAATTGATTGTTTAGGGTCGCCGACTGCAAAAAAAATTGTTTGGTCAGATTTTTGTGCGAGCGAATTGATCATTTTAAACTGTAATGGATCAGTGTCCTGAAATTCGTCCACTAAAATATGTTTAAAAGTTCTGTTAATTCCTCCGAGTTCAATAGCTGTTTTTGCATGGTTGATCATGTCCGAAAATGATAATAATCCGCGCCGTCTTTTCATTGAATCCCATAAACCCCACGAAACTGCGCAAAATTTTAAAAGCGATTTACGCAAATTTAATTCCGGTGTGCTTGCATCATCATCAAAAGTTTTTGTAACGTCATTAAAAATATTTGGTTGAGATTTTCGCCAGTCTGAAAGCGTCAAACCTCCGAGATAAATTTTTAAAGTTTTAAACGGCTCGTGAGCATTTCCGCGAATATTTTCGTTTAAGATCGTGACGTAAAAATTTTTAAAATCGTTTTCATTTGGAATATTAATATTATTTATGCCGTCAATAATTGAAATTAAAAAAGCTCCTGGCCCGTTTTTATTTGAAGGTTTTGGGAGGGGCGGCAAATTTTTCCAGAAATAATAAATTTTTCGCCATTCCGAAATTAAAATTTTTTTTACGATCTCGCGGGAATCTTCGATCAATAAATTATTTTCGGATAAATTTAACATTTGCTCCCAAGTATTTCCGAGTGAGTCATGAAGCTCTATAAAATCCCGTGCCAAATCGATTAAAGAACTTGCGCCCCATTTATTCACGGAAGCTGTTATTAAATTGTCGTGATCTAAAATTTTGGCGTTATCTCTTAAAATTTTCCCGCTGTATGAATTAGCCAGAGTATATAAATTTGCAAATTCCAGAGCATTTTTTAAACCGTCCCAAAATTCCTGCTCCTGATGAGGTGAAATAACTTGAGCAGTCGGATCAATATCAAGCGACAAACCGGATTCACGAATCAACCGCGAAGCAAATGAATGTATTGTAGAGATCCATGTGTCAGCGAGTCCGTTTAAAATTTCACGACGGCGCAAAATATTAGGAATTAAATTCAGCGAGTTATTAATTTGATTTTCAATTCTTGTTTTCATTTCGGAGGCGGCTGCTTCGGTAAAAGTCAGCGTTAAAATATCGGACGGCAAAATATTATTTTTATTATTACTGCTGTCGTCAAATAAAATTCTTATGTAGCGATTTGATAGCACCCAAGTTTTACCAGTCCCGGCACCTGCACCAACGGTTATTAATTTTTCGTCAGCGTTTATGGCTTTAATTTGAGCTTGCGGAGTATTTTCGGGTAAATTTAAAATATTATTTTTATCATTATTATTATTAATTGAATTTTTCATGATAATTAATTATATAGCGGTCAACGATTGAAAAACATAATAAAAAAGAGCAGGAATCTAAAATTTTTATTTTTTATTTATAAACTCCTGCTCAGAATTAAAATTAAAATTAAACTTGATTAATTATTTACTTCTTCCTGAACTTCAACAAAATTCCAATTCCAAAAATTAAAATTAAATTCATAATTCCAGAATTAAAATTAAAATTACATCCTCCGCTCGATCCGCCTAAAATTGCAGCCCCTTCCGAACTGTTGACAGTTTCATATTCAACTGTTTTGATGCCTAACACTTCACCATCTTCTCCGTAAGATATAACGCTGATCTTGTAATCTCCTTTTAATGTCACTCCTGCTATTTGAGAAAGTGATAACGTTGCTGAATCTGTTGCGCTTCTTCCGGTTGAAACATCTTCAGGCGACCATGAAATATTAAACGTGTTCTTTATTGAATCGCTGTCTTCACTATAGTCCGCAGCGCCCGCAACTTCAGAAGAAATTAAATCTATGCTTAGGACTTCCCAATATGCTTCTTGATCGCTAGTAAAATTATATTCAGTTGTAGAATTTACATTTACGTATTTGCTCGCGTCATAATTTCCTGCTGAAGCTGATTCAATATTCTCGCCGGTCGTGTCAACGTTGTCAAGTATATCAGAATAAGGAACTATTAACCCGTATAACGTTTCGTCAGATTCCTCGATCATCTTTGCGGAAATAAAAAAACTAAGTTCGGCAACGTCATCCGGTATTAAAGTCGTGTCGTGAATTACAAAATATGAATCAATATCTTCGTCAGTTATTAAATCGTAATTTTCGCCGATTCTCGCGCTTACTCCATCTTTTAACGTGAAGCCTGCAAATCTAGCATAAGGGAAAATATATTCTCCGCTGTATTCGATTTCGCATTTAACCGGCATGGGTGAATCATAACCATAATCATTACTCCAAATTACCAAATCAACCATGAAATCAAAAAGATTATTGGAGCCATTAAATTTAATTTTTACCTTTCCTCCGGGTAAATCAAGATCGGTGAGCCATTCATCATCGTCATCATCAGCAGCGGTTTTCAGCGATGAAGCTTTTAGCGTATTATTATTATTATTGACATAGTCCTTATAAAGATTATCCGAAGGATCAAAGACATAAAATTTATAAAATCCCGTATTATTTCCGCCGTAATCTTGAACGGTCTTATTATCAGATTTTAATCTCGACTCGTGAACCTCTTTTAAATTATTATCCGGGTCTATTTCAACGTAAAAATAATATTCGCCCGTTTCAATGTCTGGAGTCCAATCGAATTCGACCCATTTTTTATTATTATCTGAACCGTTTTTCCAGCCTCCGATTGAAGCCGTAACATTTGAAATTAAATTTTTATCAGCGGTTGCGTCTTTTTCAAGGGTGTAAGAAAGTTTTACGTTAAAATTTCCTGTATCCTTGAAGCTCGCATTATATAAAGGAACTCTAATTTTATATTTTTCTCCTGCAACGAGTCTATTATCAGTATAAACGGCGTAATCCGGTGCGTAAAATCTCATTCCGCGTAAATTCATGGCCGTATGATTATCGTCATTAGCCCGGAAATTATCACCGTTCTTTAAAAATTTTAACGGCAATAACAAAGCTGGATCAGGATATAAATTATAAATGCTGGTATTTTGCCATAATTTAGAATCCCTGTTAAGTTCTTTCACTGCTGCACCTAAACTCATAGCCCCTTCTTTTCCAACGTATGCAATAAATTCAAGAGTGTTGACGGCATTTAAACCCAAATCCGATCTGCCTCTTAATTCAAATCCTATTTTTTCAGTTTTGCTATAACTTTTAGTGAAATTTTCGGGATCGCCTACGCTTGGGACTATTGATTTAATTCCGACATCTGTACTACCCTGTAAACTGTCAACGATTGAGACGGTTTTTGTGAGCCAACTTTCTGAGACACTTACTTCAGTTTGAGACATTTCATTTTTTGCTTCAGTGAATGCTGCAGAAGTGCTATATAATTCATTATTATAAGTCCAGTCAGTCGCCTTCGTTAATAATCCTGCTGCGTTATAGCCTTCAATGTCTTCAACGGATTGAGGATAAGAAAATAAATTCCCTTCTTCGTGGAACGGCTGATATAAATTATCTCCAACTGAATCGCTCATACCTTTTCGGATATCATCATACAAAGTAAACGTAATATAATGCTCCGTGTCATCTCCTGTTGAATCGCTTTGAACCGAATCAATACGCCCTCCAGTTTTGAGCCATGACGGAACGGGATTAGCCAAAATTCTATAACGCCAAACGTGTTGATTAGCGACATAAAATAAAACTGTGTCGTTTGTCATAGCTTGAATATTATCCTCAAAAATTGAACTAGTAGTATTTTTATTTGTCGTATTTGTAGTATTTTCGACTTTATCAATTAAAGAACTTAAAAAAGTATTAGCACCTTCTGCGATCGTACCGACCATTTTAGTTTTATCGAAGGCATTAGCTGCAACGCCTATAAATTTTAAAGCATTTTTCGCCGGATCAAGTGCTGCACGTGTATTTTTACTATCAATTGCAAAAATTGTCTCGTATGAACTATTAAGAGTAAATTTAATTTCTTTGCTCTCATCGCTGGCGCTCGCATAATCATAAAATACTTTCATTGAGCCGTCTCCGCCATTGCTGTAAGTGAAATTTTTGGGATCATCCTGCAAGCTTACAAAATCATCGCTTATATTATCAACATGATACGGAGGAGCATTCAAAACAGAAACATAACTGCGATCGCCTTTTTTAACAAAATGTACAGGTTCAGCGAGTTCAACACCTTCGCCGGCAAAATCTGCTGCCACTAAAGCACCCCTGAATAATCCTGCAGACGTATATTTATTTTTAACTGAATCATCAAGCGCAGAACTGTCAAAAACTTTTATATAATCTCCGAAGCCGTTAAAACTATTATTCTGCAAATTGGTTTTAAATAAATAAATTCTCTGTGAAGCATCCACCCAACTTAAAGCAATATCATCAACTGTTTTTGCTGTGCCCATCGTCCCGGTGAACTGACCTGCTACGAGCGAAAAAGTTTCGGGAATCCAATAATAATTAATATATTTATCGTTAAATCTGTCCCAAGGCGGAGTACCTTTACTATTTGCGCTGGTCTCATTCTTGCTATATCTAACAAGAGCACTCCCGATTAAACTGCTTCCAGATGTTTTTAATAATCCTTCCTGAACTCCATTGCCTTTAATATTATTGCTGTCGAATATTGGTTTAATGCTGGACTTTTCACAATACCAGCGAGTTAAATACGGCTGATATTCTAAAAGCCATTGATGACGGTAAATAGTTCCCTCATATTTTTTTACTTGACTCGTCGTCTGTCTAAATTCGTAATACCCAACGAGTAACGTGACAATTTCGTCTTTCCCATCGCCATCGAGGTCTGCAGCAACGGCTTTTAATCCAGCAATGCCACTCCATTTTTTATAACCTGACCAGTTAGCATACTCGTAATAACTGCAATCTATTTGAGTAGTCTCGGAATCGTAAGAAGCTTTTTGTGAATTCCATTTGTAAATTGCACAATTTATTTTTCCGCAATTTCTTCCCTCGTCCATTTCTGCTTCTCTGTAAATTATTCCGATCTCATCAACTCCGTCTCCGTCAAAATCTCCGGCGATAATTTGACTTGCAGCCTGCACAAAAACCGGAATATTAAAAATATACGACTTACTATTATAAATATTATTGCCGCTTGATGAGCCTAAACTTTTAAGCTGTAATTTTTCGTCTGAATAAATTAATCTGTAAACGTAAAAATCTATTCTTATAGCTCCGTTAAATAATAAAGCTAGTTCATTTTTATAGCCGTCTCCGTCAAAATCTCCGACACAAATTTGAACTAAATGAGCGTAAGGAGAACTTGGAATACTCTGAATAAAATTTAAATCTTTAAGTGATTCATATTGTAAATTTCCTGATGAATCTTTATTTACTTCCCAGAAATTTAAATTGAGATTGGCAGCCGATATCCTAAATCCTGTACCTTCTTGTGTTGTAATTGATTGGTCAACTAAGACATAAATATTATTTTCGTAACCTGGTACGCTTAAAAATTCTCCGCCGTAAATACAATTATTGGAATTTGAACCTACTTCCGTGCTATTTCCAACAACTGCGCCGGAAATCGTACCCCCCCCCGGAATCATTTTTAACGGACATGAGATTAACATCAAAACTTTTTGAATTTCCTAAACTGTTAATCATTACTGCGTGTCGTCCGTCAATTAAATTTTTTGATACTGCGGGGTTCATTTGTAAAAGAGCATTCCTCTTATTTCCGGAGTCAATTATAAAATTTCTTTGATCGTCAATAATTGGTAATTTGAAAGTTTTATTTACGCTTCCGTCATTATTAAACGTCATTATTTGAGAGCTTAAATAACTTTTTGCATTCCCCGAAGAATCTTTAACTGCAACATCTGAAACGAACATTAAAGATTTTTTAGGAATTTCGAGATCGCCGTGAGTAACTTCCTTTACGATGTCGTTAACATCTCCGAGCGCCTTATTATTTATTTGAATCGAATGGGCTGGAACTGATGAAAGGATCAATGTCATAAGGCTTACAACAAAAATTTTAAATTTCTTCAATGTAATTCCTCCATACTAAATTAATAAACCGAAACATAAAAACTATTTACGCGACAATAAATTTTTTTACAATTCTTCACCTCCAATTCAACAGCAAATTATATAATATTTTCTTAGTCATAAATACGCAAAAAAAAACCGGCAGGATATTTTATTTAATCTTCCCACCGGTAAAAATTCTATTTCAGATGTTTTTAAAAAATTATTTTATGTTATTGTGAAATCGCACTCACTGGACAGGTTGAAACGCAAGTCCCGCACTCTACGCAAGTACCCTCATCGACTTTCGCTTTGCCATCATTAACAGAAATAGCACTGACCGGGCAAGCTCCTACACATGATTCACAACCTACACATACGCTCTGATCTACAACTGCTTTTGCCATAATTTTATATTTCCTCCTCAAAAAAATTCTTGTTCGTTTTAAATATGATCGTTTTATCAAAAGCCCCTCAACTCTTGATGTGTGATATTATAGCAAGAATTATAAAATTTCAAAGAGAGCAAAAAAATTTTATGAGTAATACAAATAATTTTACTGATCAATAATTTTCCGCGAAAATGAAAAATTATCATGACAAAAAAAGTTTAATGGACAAAAAAGTAATTTAAGTAATTAATTTCCCTCCTGATTTATTTTCTTTAAGCTTAACATTTTGATCCTGTGATCTTCTATTTCAAGCACTTTTATTTGCCAGCCGTTACAGTTAAATATTTCTCCTTCAGCAGGAAAACTCCCGGATAAAATTAAAACAAGTCCGCCTAAACTTTCGGCATCTTCGCTCTCAAAATTTGAACCTAATTCCTCGTTTATATCTTCTAAACTAGTCGCACCTTCAATTAAATATGAATTGTCTTCCAGTTTTTGAATTTCCGGTGATTCCTGGTCATATTCGTCCTGAATTTCGCCGACGATCTGCTCTAAAATATCTTCCATTGTTACGAGTCCCGCAACTCCGCCGTATTCATCGACAATTATAGCGATGTGAATATGATCGCGCCTCATTGATTCCAAAACTTCGGAGGTGCGCATCGTTTCCGGCACAAAAATAGGTTTACGCAACAAATCTTTTACACTGCATTCCAAATCCGAAGCCAATAAATTTTTTAGGGTGTCCTTAACGTATAAAATTCCCGTAATATTGTCCGGAGTTTCTTCATAAACAGGTATACGTGAATGTCCGTGATCAATAAATAATTTTACGGCCTCTAATAATGTGTCGTTAGCTTCAAGCATTAAAATATCTGTTCGAGGGATCATTATTTCATGTATTTTTGTCTCATCAAAATCAATTATCCCGTCTATCATTTTGCGTTCATTTGCTTCGATTGCGCCGGATTCTTCGCCGATCTTCACAAGCTGTTCAAATTCATCACGAGTTACAAAAACCTGCTGGGCGTTTAAATTCATGTGAAATAAAATCCCAATCATCGATACAAATTTTTTCATTGACCAGGCGAACGGGCTTATTAAAAATGCCAAAATTCTTAAAATCGGAGCTGACCAGATTAAAACATTTTCAGAATAAATCATCGCGACACTTTTCGGCAAAATCTCACCGAAAATTACAATTAAAACCGTCATAACTGGAATAACGATTATTATTGCGGCCTGCCCGAAAATTTTTAAAGCCAGCCCGGAAGCTAAAGCACTTAACGCGATATTTACGACATTATTCGCAATTAAACAGACTGTTAAAGCCTCTTGAGTATCGTTAATCAGCCATTGAAATACGGAATTTAAAAATTTATATTTTCCCTGTTCAGAAAGCATTAATAATTTACTCGTGCCGGTTGCAGTTATTGATGTCTCAGCTCCACTAAAAAAAGCAGACAGCAGAAATAAAATTAAAAATCCTGAAATTATTCCAGCCATCTTTAAAATTCTGCTCCCTTCATGCTGTTTAATAATTTAATTTTAATTTCGTCCTGAATTTGCCACATTAAATTTTGTTTTTCCTGCGTGTCATGATCCCAGCCTATTAAATGTAAAAATGAATGAGCTATCATTAAACAAATTGCTTCAGTGTAATTTAAATCTTTATGCAAAATTTTTACTTGTTCAGGACAAATTATTATATCGCCCAAAATTAAGACGGGCATATTTAAATTATTTTCAAGCTCAATCGGAAAAGATAAAACATCAGTAGGCTCATTAATATTTCTGTAATCGTTATTTAAATTTTTTATTTCATCGGAATTTACGAACGTTAAAGAAATTTCGGCGGATTTATAATTTTTAGCTTTTTCGTATAATTCGGGCAAAATATTCCCAAGAACTTCAGCGAAATTTTTATATATATCCGGGTCGGAATCTTCTTGCGTGTCGTGCGTTTCATCAGGAGAATTATTTAAATTAATTTCTAATTTCAAGTATTAAAATCCTTTCGTGTTAATTTTTCTTCTCAATTTTTTTAACTCTTCTAGTATGATACATTGATAATAATACATTTATAAGAGTCTCTTTTATTATATTAAAATCTTTTTGCGTGAAATTTACTTCTTCAAATTGTTTCTCGTTTATTTTGCTGTTAATTACCTGGTTCACAATTTTTTCAACCGTTAAATATGCCTGCCCTTTACCGTGATTATTATCAGTTGCACCTAAATCACGAATATTTGCGGCTCTTACGGCTGCCTCAACTGAATCGGTGATCATTAATAACGCTGTTTCTCTGCTTTGAGGTTTCGGGCCGGGATAACAGAACGAAGACCACTCGACATTTTCACCGGCTGCGACTGCTTTATTATAAAAATATCTGGTGCATGTAGTTCCGTGATGTTCGGCGATAAAATCCTGAATACGTCCGGGTAATTTTGCTTCCCACGCTAATTCTAAACCGTCCTTAACATGTGAAATAATTGTGATCGCGCTCAACATTGGCGACATTTCATCGTGAATATTATGCCCTCCGCCCTGATTTTCGACAAAAAATTGAGGTCTGCGTAATTTCCCGATGTCATGGTAATAAGCTCCAGCGCGCAATAAATTAACGTCCATGTTTAATTTCATTCCTACAGCTTCGATTAAAGTCGCGATCGTTAAACTATGCTGATAAGTTCCCGGAGCATTTCTCTGCAAATCTCGCAATAAAGGATTTGAAGGATGGCTGACCTCGCGTAAAGTTGGAGCAGATAAAACCCCGATATAATTTTCAATGAACGGAAGCAAAATCATAATAAAATGCGTTAATAAAATTTCCGCCGCCAAATATCTTAAAGCAGTCTTCCAAAAAATTCCCAACGGCACAAATAATCTAAATGAATCTTGAGTCAATGGGCTTCCCATTAAATACCGCATTAACATTCTGATTATTATGAGCAACATGGCCAAAGCGAAAGTTTTACGGCTGATTTGTTTACGGGATTCGAGCCTGCGTAAAAAATAAAATCCCGCCGTTGAAGCTATTAAAGACATTACAGCTAATAAAATGCTGTCGGAAATTGCTTGCCCGGTAATTATAAATAATCCCGAATACGTCGCAATTAATGACATGCAGAACCCTAAATAATCCGGGATACATACATACGACAAAACTACAGCCGGCAAAACTCCAGCCCCGTTAATTCTAAATCTCGCGCAAAGTGCTTCACATGTCCAGGCGACTATTATTATAAAAACTGCGCACCACCATGAGGGTTTTTTATCTCCAGCTCCGTAACTGAAAATATTCAGCCATAAAGGCAGCATCAAAACGCAGGCAAATACTACGCATAATTGCAAAAACGGAAATAAATCCTCCGTATATCCCTGCAACCTTAATAAATTCGCCGTCTGTTCCGTCACAATTTCACCGCGCGACACTATTACATCACCGGGTTCAAGTCTTCTGTCTAAAACTGGCACATCCCTCATGGCCGCTTCTTTTGCGAGTTCAGTTAATTCTTCATCGACATGCAACATTAAATTTCCAAATCTGGACAAAATTTGATAAATTAAATTTGCATCGTTCGAAGATTTTACGTTTTTGTTAATTTCGTCCCATAAAATTGAAGTCTCCGCAGAACTGTCCATTAAAACGCCTTCGGAACTTAAACGGTCAAAATATGAGCTTCCGACTTGATACGTTAAATTTAAAATTCTCGTCCGTTCTGTTTCGCTTAAATTATAAATTGCTTTTACTAATGGTTCAGGTAATTTTGAACTCGGTTTATTATTTTTGATATTTTCGAGCCTTTGTTTTAAACGCGATTTAGCCGAAACATCCATAACGCTGACACCTGCTACACTATCCCGGACCATTGTGCGCAAATTTTCGGCTACTTCCTGATCATCATAACGAACACTCGCAATTACGCGATAAGTTTCCGGCGAAGGTTTACCGACTACAAAACTATCTCCGCGCCTGTTCAAAAAAAGCCATTGAGCAATAACTATAACGCTCCCGACGATCAATAAAATTATTACGGGCAAAATAAATTTTGAAATTGACGCGGAATTTTTACGCCAAAAATTTTTTAAACTTGATGAATTATTTATATTTGCGCCTGGAATTTTATTTTTATTAGCTTGATTAAATTTTCTTTTCATTTTCGTAACGTTCATAAGCCTGCACGATTTTTTGTACTAATTCATGCCGCACCACATCAGCATAATTTAAATTTATAAATCCAATTCCCTTTATGCCGTCCAAAATATTTTTTACGCTTTTTAAACCTGATTGAGAATTTCCAGGTAAATCAATTTGAGTAATGTCACCAGTTACAACAGCTTTTGAGCCGAAACCTAAACGGGTTAAAAACATTTTCATTTGTTTAGATGTAGTGTTCTGAGCTTCGTCCAAAATTATAAAGCACTGATTTAAAGTTCTGCCACGCATGTAAGCCAGCGGAGCAATTTCGATAATTCCCTTATCTGTGTAGCGCGTAAATTTTTCCGGCGATAACAATTCGCAAAAAGCATCATATAACGGCCTTACATAAGGTTCAATTTTTTCGCGCAGATCACCCGGCAAATATCCTAAACTTTCACCGGCTTCAACAGCAGGACGAACTAAAATAATGCGCTCGATCTTGTCAGCTTTCAACATTGAGACGGCTTCACAAACTGCCAAATATGTTTTACCAGTTCCAGCCGGCCCGGTTGCAAATAAAATATTATTTTCGCGAATAGCCCTTATATAATTCCGCTGTCCCGGTGTTTTGGCTCTTATAGGTTTGCCTCGTGAAGTAGTGCAGATTATTTCGGAATATAAACCAGTTAAATTTAATTCGTGACCTTCGGCGAGTGCGTCCATTGCGTGACGAATATCAGCCGGACAAATTTCGTTACCATTTTCGGCGACTGAAATTAATTCACTCAATAATTTTTTTACTATTCTGACCGGTTCAAGATCAGGACCGCTCACGTGAACGGCCCCGTTGTTTATGCTTAAACTTACAGGATAACGAGATTCGATAATTTTAAAATTTTCATCGTGCTGGCCTGTAATTTTTGATAATGCTTCACTTGATAACGGAATGTCCATTTATGCCGGGTAAGCTGCTGGATCTGCTTGAGCCTGTAGACCCATATCGCGCGAATGTTTACGGGCGTATTTTTTCGGCAGGAAATCTTTTGCGACTTGCGGGAACATTATCCAAGTTAAAGCGTCTTCCTCTTCTGTCATCCAAGGCTGAGCATCTTTGCGAGCTTGTTCCATTTCCGGAGCGATTTTTTCACCTGGACGGCATGTAATAGGCTGTTCATTCCCAACGGCCATTTTTTGAACTTCAGGATCAAACGGAGCTGGCGGCATTCCGTAATACCCTAAAAAATATTGTCTTATTTCTTTCGGGAAAATTTTCCAGCGTCCGCGCAAAACGTTTAAAGTCGCTTGAGTTCCGACCATTTGGCTCGACGGTGTAACTAACGGAGGGAAGCCCATTGCTTCGCGTACTACAGGAACCTCTTTTAAAACGTCTTCGAGCTTATCAATCGCGTTCATTTCTTTTAACTGGTTGACCATGTTCGAATACATTCCGCCGGGAATCTGATAACGCAGAATATTAATATTAACGCCAGCGATCGCCGGTAATAAATCTTTATATTTTTCGCGTAAAGTTTTGAAATATTCGCAAATCGGTAATAATTTTTCGATCTGGATTCCTGTATCCCATTCGGTATTTTCTAAAGCTGCGACCATTGATTCCGTGGGGGGTTGACTTGTTCCCATTGCAAACGGTGAGATGGCTGTGTCAATAATTTCCGCACCAGCTTCAACACCAGCAAAATACATCATGCTCGCGAGTCCTGTCGTGTAATGGCTGTGTAATTCAATCGGAAGGTCTGTTTTTTCTTTGATGGCTTTTACGAGTTTAATGCAGTCTCCTGGACTTAATAAACCGGCCATGTCTTTAATTGCGATCGAGTCTGCACCCATTTCAGTCATTTTTTTGGCCATGTTTGCAAAAGCTTCGAGCGTGTGAACTGGTGAAAGAGTATAAGCGATACATAATTGTAAATGCGCGCCCTCTTTTTTAACTTGATCGGCTGCAATTTCGACGTTGCGCAAATCGTTTAAAGCGTCAAAAACTCTAACGATGTCGATGCCATTCCCGACAGCTTTTTTTACAAATTCGCGCACAACATCATCAGCGTAATGACGATAACCGACCAAATTTTGACCGCGTAATAACATTTGTAATTTTGCTTTTTTAATTCTCGCGCGGATCAATCTCAATCTTTCCCAAGGATCTTCATCAAGAAATCTCATGCAGCTATCAAAAGTAGCACCGCCCCACATTTCCAAAGCCCAATAACCTGCTTCATCCATTTGTTCGAGTATTGGGAGCATATCTTTTGTAGTCATTCGAGTAGCGATTAAAGATTGATGGGCATCACGTAAAGCGGTTTCAGTTACGCGTACACGTTTTTCTCCTGCCATTAAAATTCTTCCTCCTGTTTAAAATAAAATTTAAAAATTGCGTTGAACACAATAAATTATACTTTAACTTTTTAATTTATCCTTCGCAATATTCCAGAAATTATCAAGCTCATTTAAATTATAATCGCTTAAATTTTTGCCTTCTGAGTTTGCTAAATCCTCCATAATTTTAAATCTCGCCTTAAATTTGTCGCATACTTTAGATAAAGCAGCATCGGGATTAATTTTTAAATATCTTGCAAGATTGACCGTCATAAATAAAATATCGCCTAATTCTTCGGACATGTGATTTAAATCATTTTCGTTTACTGCCTGTTTTAATTCTTTAATTTCCTCGTCGAGTTTATTAAAAAGTGGCTGCGAATTTCCGGCCGGCCAATCAAATCCAACGTGTGCAGCTTTAGCTTGAATCCTGTCAGCTTTCAACAATGGCGGCAAACCATCCGGGACTCCTGATAAAATTGATGTGCTTTGATTTTTAGATTTACGTTCTTCGGATTTAATTTTCTCCCAATTCTTTAAAACTTCTTCGGGGTTATCGGCCTTAACATTTCCGAAAACGTGAGGATGTCTGCGGATTAATTTATCGCAAATGGTTCGAACGACATCAGAAATATTAAATTCTCCTTTTTCGTTAGCAATTGAAGCGACAAACACGACTTGTAATAATAAGTCTCCTGCTTCTTCTTTAATATTCTGCATATCATTTTTATTAATTGCGTCGGTTAATTCGTATGCTTCTTCAGTTATGGGAGTGCATAAAGTTTCGAGAGTTTGTTTTCTGTCCCAAGGGCAGCCGCCTGGAGCGCGTAATTTTTCGATAATATTAACTATTTCATCGAAGTAATGAATTTTGATCACCTGATAAATTATAAAAATTTTAAAATTTAATTCATGATAGCATACATAAAAATATAAATAATTTGCATATTCCTAATTTAGATTATTATAATTTTTCGTGCTATAAAATTCCGGAGGCTTAAATAAAAAATATGTGCGATAAAAATAATAATAAAAATTTTTGGTGGACAGTAGATTTAAATTTAAATAATGATAATGACGAAGAAATTTTAAATAATCTCGCAATTTTATCCGGCGCGTTGGGTTCTGAAATTTTATTAAATTCAAACGGTAAAAATTATTTACGAGCTTATTTTAATTCAAATGATGACCCTGACGAAATCATAAAAAAATTTAAAGAACTCGCAAATAATAATATAAACGATTATAAAATTTTTAAGACGAATAATCAGGCTTGGGACACTCAGCATTATGAAGCGTTTCCGCCGTTGGAAGTTGGAAAAAATTTAATTGTTTCGGCTCCTTGGCATGAAGATAAAATTAAAAATCAGCCTGATAGATTAGCAATTTATATTTTTCCTGCGAGCGCGTTCGGGACTGGTTATCATGAGAGCACCCAAATAGCTTTAACTCTGCTTGAGGAAACTGTTAAGCCGCAAATAAAAATTTTAGATGTCGGAACGGGTTCAGGAATATTATTTATAACAGCTTTAAAACTTGGTGCGAAATTTGCTTATGCTCGTGATATTGATCCAATTGCTATAACCGAAGCAGAACGAAACATGAAATTAAATAATATAGACAAAAATTTATGTAAAATCGAAGTTGCGGACCTTTTAAAAAATTTTGATGATCGAGTAAATATTTTAACTGCAAATATTTTATTAGCTCCGAATTTGGAATTACTGCCGAATGTAAAAAATATTTTAGAGCCTGATGGAGTTGCGATATTTTCCGGCATGACTGTTAAAGAGCGTGAAAAATTTATTGACGGCGTAAACAAAAATTCCGGCTTGAAAATCGTCAGTGAAATAAAATTAAACGATTGGTGGGGCTGTAAAGCGGTTATAGCGTAATGAGAATTTTAGTAAAAGTTTTTGGCTGTCGTTCTAGTTTATGCGAAGGTGAATATATTGCCGGCGAGTTAATAAATTTCGGCCATGAAATTACGGACGATGTAAATTTAAATTATGATGATGCTGTAATAGTAACATGTTCCGTGACATCAGAAGCTGACAAAAAATGCAGGCAGTTAATTAGGCGTGCGAGGCGTTCAATTGGAGTAAATGGAATTTTGGCGGTGTGCGGATGCTGGAGTGAAAATATAAATATTGAGAGTGCTAAAGATTTGGGAATTAATATTTTAACTGGTTCGAAGCATAAAAATATTTTGCCTGAAGTTTTAAATAACATGATTTTAACGGGCGAAAGAAACGAAAAAAATTTTATAGATTTGCGGAACATAAATATAAATATTGGCGAATGGGAAGAGCTGAAAATTTTGAGACCTGTAATGCATTCGAGGGCGTTTATAAAAATTCAGGATGGCTGCGATCATTTTTGCACGTATTGCGTAATACCATTTTTGCGAGGTCGCCCGGTCAGCAGGCCAATTGAAAATATAATCAGCGAGCTAAAAATTTTAGATTCAAACGGGACGCGTGAGATAATTTTAACGGGTATACATTTGGGAATTTACGGGCGTGAGATAAATACGTCACTTGCGGAATTAATAAATAAAATTTCCGGATTAAAATTAAAAAATATTGTGCGTTTAAGATTGGGGTCGCTTGAGCCTTTTTGTTTGGATGAAAAATTATTAAGAGCGCTTAAAGATTGTGAAATATTTTGCAGACATTTGCATTTACCTTTACAGAGCGGGGACGATGAGATTTTAAAATCAATGCGGCGCGGATATAATGCCGGCGGGTTTTGTAAGATATGTGAGAACGCGCGTAAAAATTTAGGTGATGGATTGCATATTTCGAGCGATATTTTAACGGGATTTCCCGGCGAGACTGATGAGGCGTTCAATAACACTCTTAAAATTATGCGTAAAACTGAATTGGGTCGGGTTCATGTATTTCCGTATTCTGAGCGGGCTGGAACTGTAGCAGAAAAATTAAAAAATAAAGTTGACAATAAAATTAAATCGTTGCGAACATCTGAAGCTATAAAATTGGGCGGTGAATTATTTAAGAATTACGCTGAAAAATTTGTAAATTCTGACGTTGAAATTTTGGCTGAAAAAAATTCATGTGGCCATGCAAAAAATTATGTTGAAGCCGAATGCGTAAATAAAAATTTAATTGAGAATAATATATATAATTTGCGGGTAATAAATATATCATCAGATGGAAAATTCAAGTGTGAGCATAGGGATTAACTACGGAGCTAAAGATTTACGAGCCGGATATTTTGATGGCGGTAATAATTTTAAATTTATAGCTTCCGGAAAAAGTTTAAACAATTTGCGCGAGAGATCAGAAATATTTTTAAATGATTTTATAGATTTTTGCGTGATAGCTGTACATGAAAATTTGAATCTTGATGAGGATAATATAATTTTAAATGCGCGTTCAGCAGGTTTTAAAGACGTTAAAATTATTGATGAGCGTGAAGCAAAAATTTCGGCGTTAAATGCGTTAAAGATTTCGGGAAAAATATTAATATGCGAAATAGAGAATTTACAGACCGAAATAACGATTTATGAAAATAATAAAATTCTTGAGAACGTGATAAATAAAAATATTTGCGAAAATAAATTTAATGAGATGTTCAACGAGTTTTTAAATTTGAGATTCTCGCGTAAAATCAGTAAAGAAGTTTCGGAACAGATCAGAATAATTTTAAACGATCAAGAATATTTTAATTATATGTCCGTAAGAATTTGCCGTGAGGATTTTGAGAGATTAATATATTTTAAAATTCTGGAGCTTGTTCATATTATCAAGCGTTTAATAAAAATTTATAACCCGGATAAATTTATAATTACGGGCGAAGCTTGTAAAATTCCGTTGATAATAAAAACTTTTTTGAGCAAAATAAATTTAAATCCTGAATTTATTGACGATATAATTTTACGTGGAGCTTCTAAAATTGCCGGAAATGCAAACGAAAAAATAAACCCTGAAAATAAATTAAACGAGCTTAGAAACGAAATAATTTATATAGAGAGTTATTTATTAAACCGGCATCAAAAGGACAGAATTTATAAAATTTTTAAGCATGTTGAAAGCAATCCCGAACCAGAAATTTTAAAGATGTTTAGCGATCTGATTCAGGATATAAAAAATTTACGAGACGATGCATTTTAATTTAATTTGTGCAATAAGTCTTTAATAATATTTTTCATCACGTGTTTAAAAATTCTTAATGGTTGTTTTATTTTGAGCTTTAAACTTTTCGATTTCATCAAGAGTCTAACGCATATTATTAAGCTTTTATTAAATAATTTTCTATGTTTTAAATAGCTTACTCTCGACAATTCCGAACATATCCCGCTACAAATACAATTTATACACCATTCGGCCATATCGTAATTTTTAAGTTTAGTAAAATATTCATAGCGATCCAAATTAAATTCTATAATCTCGTTAAAATGCTGAACTGAAAAACCTCTGCGAACTTCACTCATTAGGCTGTTGCCACGAATTAAATACATATATAATTTTTGGGAGGTTGCAACGATTTTATTTGCTTTTCCTAGCCTGCGATGTGCTAAAAATTCGTCTTCATGTATAGTGCATTTTGGATAACGTAAATTTTGAAATATATATGACTTGTATAATTTAGCCCATGTCACAATAAATCTTAAATCTGTTTTCATTCTCTGAAACGCTTCATCACGGGAGAAAATTTCTATTTCGGAAGTAAAATTAATTTTAACTCTATCGAGATTATTTCCGTTTTCATCGATGCACTGAAAATAACCGGTCGAAATATCAGCGTCATATTTTTCAATTAGATCATATAAAATTTTAATTGTGTCGAGCTTCATATAATCATCACTGTCAATGAAATATATAAATTTTCCGTGAGCGTTATCGAGGCCGGTATTACGAGCTGAATATAATCCGCCGTTCTGTTTATGAATGACTTTTATTCTGGGATCTTTTTTTGTCCAGTCGTCGCAAATTTGAGGACATTTATCTGGGGAGCCGTCATCAACTAGAATTATTTCGAGATTTTTATAAGTTTGATTAATTATGCTTTCGATGCACTTATTTAAATATTTTTCGACGTTATAAACTGGAACTAAAACGCTAATTAACGGCTCATGATCTTGATCTGACTCCTGACTCCTGACTCCTGACTCCTGACTCCTGACTCCTGACTCCTGACT
>CALCEM010000020.1 GCA_937900285.1 uncultured Fretibacterium sp.
CTTCTGCGGCTATAGCTATGGAAGAATTAGCGGCAATCGGCGTAAATACTTTTATTCGTGTCGGAACTTGCGGAGGAATTAATTTAAACGTCAAAAGCTCAGATGTAATAATTCCAACAGCAGCGATCAGACAAAACGGAATTACAAACGAATACGCCCCGATTGAATACCCGGCAACAGCAAATTTTGAAATTGTTAAAGCCTTAACAGATTCAGCTGAAATTTTAAAAGAACATTGGCACGCAGGTGTAATTCAGTCTAAGGATTCATTTTACAGCCAACATGATCCGAATAGAATGCCGGCGTATTACGATTTAAAAAATAAATGGGAAGCCTGGAAACGTTTGGGAGTTTTAGGCAGTGAAATGGAATGCGCAGCGTTATTTATTGTTGCTGATTCCTTATGCGTTAAGTGCGGTGCCGTCTTAAATGTAATTTGGAATCAAGAGAGAAAATTAAAGGGTTTTGACGAGCCTGACGACTTCAGCACTGACAGAGGCATAAAAATAGCTGTAAAAGCAATTTCAATTTTAATGCGCAACGATAAAAATATAAAAAGCCTCAAAACTGAAAATAATATAAATTGTTTATTCTGTACTCGCTCTGGAGCTTCAGCGAAGGGATATTTTAATTTTGATTCAAAAAATTTTACGGTTTTAAAAGGCTCAAAAATTGCAGAAAGAATTAGACCTAATTTCAAAACAAGCATAGGAAATTATAAACTGCGCCAAAAGTTAGAACGAAACGGGACTATTTTAAATTTAATATTTCAAACCGATTTTATTTTTGATTCTCCTTCAATGGCTGCCTCTATAATTTTGGGAAGTTCCGCAAATGGTTGGGACGAATGGAAAAACGAGGACGGAATAACTTTAAAGGAGTTGCTTAAAAAATAAAATATAAAATATAAAATTACACCGTCCCCAAAATTTTTATAATTTTATAATTAATTTACCTGTGAAATGCTCTGCGAACCAATAAACTTTTTATAAAACTCGTTTCTTCTTCGCGGGTTTTAATATGCCCGTCTATTCGTGATAATTTTATGCTGTTCAACGTTTCGCCTATTTCCTTGCCTCTTAAGCCCATATATTTTAAATCCGCTCCGTTTAATTCTCCTTTTAGCGGCGTAAAAATTTCCATGTGTTCGATTATCATGCGTCTGCCCTCTTGAGTTTTCATGCACGTAAACCAATATATAAGCTGAACGGGGTTATATTCTTTAAAAAATAAATATATTTCGGATTTTCGAGGGGGTTTTTTTTGCGTGTAAAATTTTTCAACTTGAGGCCAGCGCGTAAAACATAAAGTTAATTCCTTTCGTTCATTTGGATTTAAACTCATTCGGTCCATTGCTGAAAATTGTATTTCCGGACGAGAATCACTCAAAATTACCGCCATTCCAACAAGCCAGGACATTCCGTTAAAATCTATTTCGTGCCGTTGAGCTTGTTTCATAATATGTCCCATCATTCGTAATCTATAATTTAAACTGTTAGTGAAATTTATTCCGGGAAATAGCGACTCTAAAATTTTTAATTCCTGCATCCTTAAAATTATTTTTCTGAAGCATGACTCTTTTAAAATTAATTCCAGTTCAGCGCGTATTCTCGATGATGATAAACACTCTATTAAGCCGCCTTTTACTGCTCCATTCAACAGCCTTAAAGTATTTTCTTCAAATTTCATATTTAATCTTTGTTCGAGTTTTATCCCGCGTAAAATTCTGGACGGGTCTTCAACAAAACTTAAATTGTGCAAAATTTTTAAAAGTCCTTCGCGCAAATCTGCACGGCCTCCAAAATTATCAGTTAATGTTCCCCAGTCATCTGAATTTAAAGAGATCGACATCGCGTTAACCGTAAAATCCCGGCGGCCTAAATCCTGTTTAAGTGATGAACTCTCTACAATGGGTTGAGCTGCTGCATATTCATAATATTCCCGGCGCGCTGTAGCTATGTCAACTTTATCACCGTCAGGGAATGTTATAGTCCCAGTATTATACCGGCCATGAAGACGAGTTTTACAGCCAGGTTCATCCCACGATGAAACTAATTTTTCCGCGTCACCTTCAACGGAGATATCTATATCTAAATTCTCAACGCCCATTAAAATATCTCGAACAGTTCCGCCCACTAAATATGCGCGCATTCCGAGCGATTCCGCTTTTATTCCGATTCGTTTCAGGAGTGATAATTTTTTCTCGTCAAATGCTTTTGACATAACGTCCGCAACATTTTCGATCCATAAATAAAAATCTCCGTCAACTGACGACCCGGAGCTTGCAAATTGTCCGGAACGATATAACGCCCTCAATAAATCCGAACGCGTTAACATTCCAATTAAATGGCCTGATTCGAGCACCGGCATTTTTTCAAAACCATATGTCGCCATCATTCGGTGAGCCTCGTCAATTGAAGCACCAGAATTTAAACTGATTACGCCTTCTGTCATGAAATCGCTGACTTTTGCGTTGCCTAATCCGTGTAAATTTGCCCGATCAATATCTTTACGCGAAATTATTCCTAACACTTCACCGAAAGAATTTGCAACTATTAGAGACTGCTGGCCAAATCTCAGAGCGATCCTGTAACTTTCTGAAACTTGCGAATTTGGATTAACAGCTATAACAGGAGATGTCATAATGTCCGTAACTTTTAACATGTGGGGGATTGCGTCATGTAATTTATTTTCGATTTCCTGTAATAATTCCTGCGGCTCACGATCTGTTAAAGTTGCTGAACCTGCTTGATAATGTCCGCTGCCTCCGTATTGTGTTAAAAATTCTTTAACGTTCAAGACATCCGGAGCACTTCGAGCGATGATATTTATTTTTTTTCCGCCGTTATTTACAACAGCGATCGTAACATGTGCGTCACAATAATCCCGTAATCTCTGAACAAATAATGCTAAACCGTCTACATATTCCGGAGTTTCGGTCCAAGTTAATGAGACCTTCGCGCCGTTAATATAAATTTCGCGGTTGTTTTCGGCCAATGAATCCAATAATTTTAAGTCAGCTGAGGACATTGCAACCTCGACGCGGGATAATACGCCGGATAAATCAGCACCCAATTTTTTTAAAGCTCCAATAATTTTTATATCTCTTTGAGTAGTTGCGGGATATGTTAAAGCTCCAGTATCATCATAAATTCCAAGCGCAAATAATGTTGCTTCTTCCGGAGTTATTGTCATTCGTTCCTTTAAAATTTTTTCGACAAGCATCGTAACAGTTGCGCCTAAAGGTTCATAAATTAATTTTTCTGCTGGTATATCGTTTTGAGTTGGCGGATGGTGATCGTATATGTGTACTTTTACATCTTGTCGACCGGTTAACGCCGCAAAAGTTCCAACGCGCTGGCGGGTTCTGGTGTCGACGACGATCATTAACGTAACTTCATCGAGCGGCAATTTTTTAGGCTTGTAAATTTTCCATGAATGGCCGTAATGTGTCAAAAAATCCCGCACTTTTCTGTTCATAGATCCTGGAGGACAAATTACGCCGTCAGGATATAATTTCTGAGCTGCTATCATACTTGCTAAAGAATCAAAATCCGTATTCAAATGACTCGTTATTAAATGCATGATCCAAATTCCTCCAGTAAATTTAATTTTTAGTTTCAATAAAATTTTAGACGGCAAATTAATTTTTGTTATCAGGATTTAACATGACATATAATTATTTAAATTTTTGATCGAAAGGATTTTTATTTTTACACATGAGCAAATTTCTAAACGATAAATTTAAAGATATTACGCCCTACAGCACCAGCGATGAAATAAATTATAACGTCATAAGGCTTAACACAAATGAATCACCTTACAAGCCTTCAAAATTAATTTATGAGCGCATAAATAACGCAATTGATAATTTAAATTTTTATTCTGATCCTGACTGCAATAAATTAGGCGAAAAATTATCGGGCATGTTTAACATAAATAAATCTCAAATTTTATTTGGCAATGGTTCAGATGAAATTTTAAATTTTATTTTTACGGCGATGTGTCAGGACGGTGCAGCATTTCCAAATATTACATATTCATTTTATAAAGTTTTAGCGGAAGTTCACGGGGTAAATTATAAATTAATTCCGTTGCAAAATTTTAAGATTGTTCCGGAAAATTATTTTAATTTAAATCGTACCATTTTTATAGCTAATCCAAACGCACCGACGGGATTATTTTTGAGCTTGAGCGAGATCGAAAAAATTTTAATTCACAACTCAAATAATTTAATTGTAATAGACGAAGCATATATTGATTTTGGAGCGGAATCAGCAATAAAATTAATTGAGAAATTTGAAAATATTTTAATTGTCCGAACGTTTTCAAAATCCAGATCGTTAGCTGGTGCTCGTTTAGGTTTTTGCGTTGGAAATGAAAATTTAATCAACGACCTGCGAAACATAAAAAATTCAATTGCTCCGTATAATATTAATGCCTTGACTCAAGTTGCCGGGCTTGCTGTTTTAGACGATGAAGAGTACACGCAAAAAAATTTAATTGAAATATGTAACACCCGCGAAAAAGTTTATAACGAGTTAAATAATTTGGGCTTTAATGTTCTGGAGTCGAAAACAAATTTTTTATTTGCGAGACATGAAAATTTTACGGGTCAAGAAATTCATAATATTTTAATGCGCAATAATATCGCAGTCCGGCATTTTACGAAGCCCGAAGAAATATCAAATTTTATAAGGATAACGATCGGCACACCGGATCAAATGAAATTAATGCTGGAGGTTTTAAAAAATGCGTTGCGCTGAAATTTCGAGAAAAACTAACGAGACCGATATAAATTTAAAATTAAATCTCGATGGTTCGGGGCATCATGAAATAAATACTAATTGCGGATTTTTGGATCATATGCTCGAATTATTCACGGCTCACGGGAAATTTGATTTAAATTTAAAATGTTCTGGTGATGTTCATGTTGATTTTCATCACACGGTCGAAGATGTCGGGATATGTTTGGGGCGGGCATTCAAC
This sequence comes from uncultured Fretibacterium sp., assembly GCA_937900285.1. GTDB lineage: Bacteria > Synergistota > Synergistia > Synergistales > Aminobacteriaceae > JAFUXM01. The sequence goes on from CALCEM010000020.1 coordinate 4,990, forward strand.
GAAGCTATAAACGATAAAAAGGGCATTAAACGTTATGGATATTTTATTTTACCGATGGACGAAGCTTTAATTTTGAGTGCTGTAGATATTTCCGGCAGGTCGCATTTAAATTTTGATGCTGAGATCACAGCGCAGAAAGTTGGAAATTTTGACACGGAATTAATAAAAGAATTTTGGCTTGGATTTGTGAGGACTTTTCCCTGCGCAGTGCATATAAAAAAATTGGCCGGAGAAAATTCACATCACATCATCGAAGGAATTTTTAAGAGTTTAGCGCGAAGTTTTAGAGAAGCCGTAATGATCGACGAAAAATATTATAACGAAATACCATCAACAAAAGGAATTATTTAAATTAAATATAAAATAAAATAATGAGGACAGAATAAAACAAAAAATAATTTTAAACTGCCCTCTGAAAATTTAAAATTAAATTAAATTATTTCGATTTAAAAAATATTCTCATTAAAATTAAAGTTACGATCATTAAAACAATTGCGACCGGTAAAACAATTTTTGCATCCGGAATAAACCCGGCAATTATATAACTCACAAAACTTACACCAGCTACGGTAATTGCGTAAGGTAATTGGGTCGAAACATGTACAACGTGATCGCATTGCGCTCCGGCTGAAGCCATTATTGTCGTGTCCGAAATCGGCGAGCAATGATCTCCGCAAACTGCTCCGGCCATGCATGCCGACACGCATACAACTCCAAGAGGATTTTCTAACGGGAATATACTTAACGTGATCGGGATCAAAATTCCAAATGTCCCCCATGAAGTTCCAGTAGCAAACGAAATAAAACAGGCAATTAAAAATATTACTGCGGGCAAAAACACCTGAAAATTCACCGCTGAACCTTTTACAAATTCCTCTACAAATTGTTTTGCTCCGAGTGAATCAGTCATCGTCTTTAATGTCCATGCAAATGTTAAAACTAAAATCGCCGGCACCATCGATTTAAAACCTTCAGGGATACAGTCCGCTATCTCACGGAACGGAATTACCCGGCGACAAACAAAATATAAATAAATTATCGTTGCAATTAACGTCATGGCCGAACCTAAAACTAAACCGACAGAAGCATCAGAATCCGCAAAGGCTTCAACAAAATTTTTACCCGTGAAAAATCCTCCTGAGTAAATCATTCCGACAACGCATAAAAATATTAATATCGCTACTGGTAAAACTAAATCCCAAATTTTGCCTTTATGTTTTTGTATTTTAGAATCTGAATTAATATTATTTTCGCCGGCTTTAATAGCTTCTGCTTCATATTTTGCCATTGGTCCGAAATCCAAATTTAAAAACGCAAGCATAAACATCATTACGATCGTTAACAGCGCGTAAAAATTAAACGGAATCGCCCTAACAAATAAATATAAACCGTTTCCATCTTCGACATAACTCGAAACCGCCGCAGCCCATGATGACACCGGAGCAATTATGCAAATTGGTGCAGCCGTAGCATCGATTAAATACGCTAATTTTGCGCGGGAAATATTGCTTTTATCTGTAACGGGTCTCATGACTGAACCGACTGTCAAGCAGTTAAAATAATCGTCGATAAAAATCAACATTCCGAGTAATATCGTGGCAATTTGTGCACCGACTCTGCTTTTAATATGTTTGCTCGCCCAATTTCCGAAAGCTGCTGAACCTCCGGCGCGGTTAATGAGCGTTACCATTATTCCCAAAATTACAAGAAAAACTAAAATTCCGGCGTTCGATGAATCAGAAATAACTGACACTATTCCATCCCTAAAAACGTGATTAATAGTTATTTCAAAATTAAAATTTGCGTATAATAATCCCCCTGTTACTATTCCGATAAATAACGATGTGTAAACCTCTTTTGTGATTAATGCTAATGCTATGGCTACAACCGCTGGAAATAATGACCAGGCTGTTTTATAAAACATCGAAGTCGGCGCAGTATCTTCAGCAAACGATGGAACAGCAGTAAACACCATTATTAAAACGAAAATAAAAAATAAATTGCGTTTAACTAACTTCAAAAAAATTTCACTCCTTGAATTAATAAAAAATATTTGAAATTTTACAACAATATCATAAATATAAAAAAATCCCTCCGAATTAATTAATATTAAATAAAATATCTCTCTCGAAGGGCTTTAATTTTAATTTAATTATTAAAACAGGCTTAAAACTGAATTAGGCATCTGATTAGCTTGAGCGAGCATACTTGTGCCAGATTGGTTTAAAATTTGCAACCTAACAAATTCCATCATATTTTCGGCCATGTCAGTATCGCGTATACGGCTTTCAGCAGTAGTCAAATTTGTATTTGTAACAGTTAAATCATTAATTCTTGATTCCAGATAATTCTGTTGTGCTCCAATTTTTGAACGTTGCACTGAGACACGACGTATTGCATTATCTAATACAGTGATCGATCTTGAAGCTGTATCGTGATTCATAACATTTACACTATTTATTCCCAATCCGTCTGAAGACATATCGGCGATTTCTATCGGAAAATCCTCACCTTCAAATGTTCCAATTTGTAGCGTTGTACGATTTTTTACCACGTGAACAACCGTTGAATATATGGGATCTTTGCTGTTCAAAATAAAATTTTTATCGGATTTGCTCCAGTTAGCGTCCATAGTAGCCATTGGGTTAAATTCTATATCGATATTTTTGTCTATAATGCCTTTTAAAATATTTTCTGATGTTTCGACATTACTCGCAATAACTGAACCATCATGAGCATCATAAACTGAAGCTAAATAACTTGTCTCTGAAGGTTCGTAAATAGTATTTAAAGCTAATGAATCAATTAATTCTCCGTAAGAACTCGAAAAAGACAATCTGCCTGCAGAACCGGGAATTAACGAACGTATTAAAAAAGTCCCTTTAACGGTTTCAGCACCGCTTCCAATCGTTGGATTTTCAACAAAAGTTACTATATTGTTCGCATTTCCGCCAGTTATATAACGACCTTGATCAAGTCCTTCAGATATTGCAGTGTTTAATTTTAATCTTACGTCGTTTAAAGTATCAGAAGCATTTAAAGTAACAGAGGTACGCTTTCCATCACCTTGAGTGATATTTATAACCTGAGGAGTTTCGAGCATGAACACTCCGGATTTAGTCCAAAATTGCTCTATATCTCTAAGTTTAGTATTACCAGTTGCGATTTTTCCCACGTAGTTAGCAGAAAATGAAGCTAAAGTTAATTCGTTTTCTCTGGCTTTCCCTGATTCTATATCTTCCGGCGTAGGAGGATCAGGAAATTTTTGGGCTGCTTCCCCAAAATCACTCGTAAATTCAATAGAAATTTCTCCATTATGGACTCGTCCATTGTCGCTATTAAGATAAAAATTTCTAAAATGAACAAGACGTGTTGAAACTGCATTTGAATTTAAATTATATTGAATTTCAGCATCATTGTACGAAACGTTATTTACTTCATTTTCTCCCCAGCTGTAAGCCCAAGTATCATCCAGAGAACCAGTAACATATAAAGCAACATCCGCAGGTTTATTTGTAGAACCATTTCCGCTCACATTATATACAAATTTATCGCCTAAATCGAATTTTGCGGGATCCAGTGTGAGTTTTAAATAATCTTCGTTAAAATTTCCTGCTTCATTCTTGCCTAATAATGCGCCAATGTCGACGGTGTTCCCTAAACTTGAAAATATAAATTCTTTTTCATAACTTGCAGTAGAGCCGTCTGTCTTCAAAACATTTGAGATGGCAGATAAAGTTATAGTCGATCGTCCTGTAAGTTCATCGACGGATTTATTTTTAACTTCGAATAACATACTGGCGTTATTTTCGGATTTAGAATCTACGGACATAGATAAAGATTTTTGAGCCTCTTCATCTCCGTAAAATCCGGTTAAATTTACTACTGCTCCGGAAGATTTAGTAACTTGATTTTCTTTAGGATAGCCGGCATTTAACGTAGCTTGTGTTTTGCCTGATGCTGATGTCGTGGCACTAGTAGTAACAGTCGCAGCTATTTGAAACCGACCAGATGAATTGAAACTTTCAGGAGTTGTTATCGTATAATTTGCCCCATTAGCCTCAGCTTTTAATTTAATTTGTTGTCCTCTTATAGTTATCTGTTTGCCGTTTATAGTATCGGCTATCTGCTTTGCAACCTGATTTTCGCTCATACCGCTCGCAATAGGCACTTCTATTGCAGAACTGGAATAAGAATCAAGTGCATAACTAGCATAATAGTTGGAGTAAGTACCATAGTAAAACGTAAATTTTATTGTTTCCTTAGCGTCTGTAGTATTTCCTTTAGTAACAGTATCAGAACCGGAAAAATTATATACGTAAGTGGTAGAATTAGACTCATTGAGTGAAAAAGGGGCATCCGTTTCTATTTTAAATTTTCCAGGCATTTGGACAGTGAACGCACGGTCACTTACACTACATGAAATTTCTTCTTCGGAATTATCACTTAATTTTACTTTTTTGCCGTTAAGCCCTTCTGAAATTTTAGATGCAACATACGCGGCTTTTTGATCATCTGACATACTTCCGCCCGGATCACTTATCGTAATAGGAATATTACCGGTCGCGTTAGAATTTTGATCGGTAAATGTAAAATTTATAGAATATGGGAAGGTGATCCCCTTGCCGTTCACTGTTGCTGATGCTTTGGTTTGAGTTTGTGTAGCTTTACTTGTATTAGTTCCACCAATATCATACGTGTGAGAACCTAACAATTTTAGGTAAGTATTTTGAGATTCGGACTTTGTTGAAGGCTTTGTAGTAGGCTCGTATTTAAACGCTGTAACAGAACTGTTAATTTCCGTTATAGTGGGAAATTCTTGTTCAGTGGTATAAGATATTTTATAAGTTCCGTTGCCATTATCTTCAGCTTTGAGTTCATACGACTGCTCGCCAATGGTGATCGTTCGGCCATCTAATTGTTTAGTTATAACGCTGGCGACTTTTGATTCCGTGTTATCATCTTCACTTAACGGGATCGCGTATTGTACTGTATTCCCATCAGAGTCAGTAAATTCCAGAGTCATAGTTTCAGGAAGGCCGCTCGTATTCGCTTCAGTTACAGTGCCAGTTAAAACAGAGTCGTATGTTATTTCTACTTGCCCTCCACCTGGTTTTGTTGTTGTTATATTATAATCTCCGGCCGGAACGTCATTTATTGAAATTTTCCCAATTCCATTATTTGAATTTAGCTGCGCATTAGTTACAACATCTTCATGCTTAATTTTCAAAATAGAAGATTTTTGGACTTGTGCCACTCCCGGTTTCGGTCTAATATCAATCCTGTAATTGCCCTCGACATTTATAGAACCTCTGACGTACGCTTTTGTCTCAAGATCATCAGAAACACACGTTCCACAACAACTGCCATCTAAAATATTTTTTTTATTGAAAGTTGTACTCTGTGAAACGAGATCAATTTGTTCTCTAAGTCCATCAATTTCCATTTGAATATAATTTCTGTCTTGGCTTGTGAGTGTATCATTAGCGGCCTGTACAGCTAATTCTCTCATTCTCATTAACATTGAATTAGTTTGATCAAGTGCACCATCTGCAGTTTGTAACAGTGAAATTCCATCCTGAGCGTTCTGAAGCGCTCTCCTTAAACCAACAGTTTGAGATCGTAGCCCATTGCTTATCGCAAATCCCGCAGCATCATCAGCAGAAGAATTTATACGCAGACCAGTCGATAAAGATTTTAAACTCTTTTCAAGTTTATTCGTGTTGGAATTCAAAGAATTAAACGCGATAATACCCGAAATATTATTATTTATTCTCATGATACAGCACCTACTTTCAGATTAAGATAAGAATTTTTCAGCGAAGATAAATAATAAACTCGTTTACTTCTTCATTCTTAATTTTTATTTTTTGAATCACATCCAGTTATTAAATTTTATTGTCATATATTCGTGTATCGGATAATTTAATATTTAACTTAAAATAAAAAAAATATGCCGCCAGAAAATTAAAATTTATTTTTATAATTCCGACAGCATGCTTAAAAATTTATATTTTATGTTTATATCTTTACTTTATTTGCGAGAAAAATATTGTACCGCACATACAAATATTATTAAAATTAATCCGCTTAAATCCGTTAATAATCCGGGCACTAACATTAATAATCCTCCAGCACAAATTATTAAACGCTTTAAAATATTCATCCGCCCGTATAAATATCCGTTTAACGCACTCGCCACTCCAAATATACCTATTAACGCCGTTACACAAATTAATATCACGTTCGCAAAAATTAATATATCCGTCAAAAATTCTGATGCGTTCGAAATTTCTATAACCGGCCGCAAATTTTCAAATAACATCGCCGGCTCAAACGCAAATATATACGGAACTATAAACGCAGCTATCGCCAAACGTGTCGCATTAAATGCCGTCTTCATCGGTGAAGCCTTCGCTATCGCAGAACCAGCATAAGCCGCTAAAGCTACGGGCGGAGTTATATCGGCGACTATTCCAAAATAAAACACAAAGAAATGCGCACAAATTTTTGCGATCCCTATTTGTTTGGCCATTAAGATCGGCGCACAGGTCGCAGCCATTATGCAATAATTCGCAGTCGTCGGAACTCCCATCCCTAAAATTATGCAGCATATCATCGTCAATATTAATGCTATGAACGTATGTCCGCCGGAAATATTTACGACCATTGAAATTAATTCTGAAGCTAATCCGGTAGAAGTTATGCAACCTGCTACGAGTCCAGCCATTGCACATGCTACAGCCACCGTTATAACTCCTTTGCCTCCTGCTTCCAACGCGTCGAGAATTTTTTTAAAATTTATTCTGTCGTCCGAGTTAAATAACCCGACTATAATGCTAATTCCGATCGCTACAGTCGCAGAAAATTGCATCGTGTACATATTCGTTGAAACTAAAATTACAAGAATTATCAACGGCAATAATAAATATATTTTCGGCAATAAATTTTTTAATTTCGGTAATTCATTTTTTGGAATTCCTTTTAAACCTAATTTTTTAGCTTCAAGATGTACGGCCATATATATCCCAACAAAATATAATACAGCTGGCAAAATCGCTTTTAATGCAACTTCTGAATATTGAATCCCCATGTATTCCGCCATTAAAAAAGCTGCTGCTCCCATTATCGGAGGCATGATCTGTCCACCCGTAGAAGCTGCTGCCTCAACTGCTCCGGCGAATTCAGGTTTATATCCTGTGCGCTTCATCATCGGAATCGTAACGGAACCAGTCGTAACAGTATTACCCACTGAAGACCCCGAAACCATTCCGCATAAAGCTGAAGAAATTACGGCAACTTTTGCAGGCCCTCCAGCACTCGCACCGGCTACAGCGTTGGCTAAATCTATAAAAAATTTTGAAATTCCTGTACGTTCGAGAAATGCTCCGAAAATTATAAACACAACTATATATTTCGCACATACATCAATCGGTACGCTCCTAAAGCCATCACCAGTCGAGTAATATAAATCGTAAATTACTTTTCCAAATCTCACATTACAAAACGCATAAACCATTAACGCACCGACGACGCATAAAATTGGAATTCCTACGCATCTCCGACATAATTCCATCGTTGAAATTATCGCTAATATTGCCATCGAAACATTAAAATAATAATTTGGATTCCGTAAGCTCGTTATCCGCAACGCCATTTTTATAATGCTCTCAGCGTTCCAGGCAAAATAAAAAAACGGAATCACTCCGGCCAACATGATTAAAATATCATAAAACGGCATGTTATTAATTTTTACGTGATGTCTGCTCAACGGATAATTTAAATATCCCATGATTAATATTAATCCCAAAAATATATTTAATTTTATTTCGGGCATGGTCGTGCTGAACAACGTTACATATATGCAGTACAACGAAAATAATATACTCAGGCATCTAACAAAAATTTTAGGAGTTCCTTCCCAAATTCTGGTATTAGATTCGCGGTCATATTTTTTCATTACGGCATCTAGATCATTGTTTAAATTCGATTCACTCAATTTTTTTCATCTCCAGTTTAAAACAAAAAACCGGCCATGAGTTTTATATTTATTTCATTCTCAGAGCCGGAATTATTTTATTTTATATTTTAAAATTTCATATTGCTTGTTACTTGTGACTTGAAAATTAAAAATTTTATTTTATTTATACGGCACTTTTATTCCTTTTTCGTCAAAAAATTTAACCGCTCCGGGATGATATGGCACTGCACTATATGAAGCAGCAAAATTTAAATTTAATTCCTTGCCTTTTGCGTGAGCCTCTGAAATTTCATCTTGATGTTCAAAAATCGCGTATAAAAAATTATAAACATCTGCTCCAGAAACTTCATCAAGCGCAATTACTACCGCTCCAACTGCTACGGTCTTCACATCTTCATCAGTTCCGTAAACATCTTTTTTAATCGTGTTCGGACTGTAATAAGGCGATTGAGCAATTAATTTATTTGTATGATCATCATCAAATCCAACGAGATAAACTTTTTTTGTGGTCGCTAAAGATGTAACGGCCGTTGTCGGTGCACCTGCTACTATGAAAGCCGCATCAATTTTTCCGTCCTGCAATGCCTCAACACTGTCGCCAAATGATTGATATGTCGGCTTTATATCTTTTTCAATATCGAGGCCGTAAGCGCTCAAAACATCAACAGCATTAAAATATACTCCTGAACCTGCTGCACCAACTGAAACGCTTTTTCCCTTTAAATCTGCAACCGTTTTAATTTCAGGATTGATCGTGACGATCTGAACTTGTTCCATGTATAAATTTGCTACAGTTGAAAAATTTGTTACAGGCTCTTCAAATAATCTCATTCCGCGATATGCATAAGCCCCGACATCAGTCTGAACAAATCCCAAATTTGCATCGCCGTCATCCATAGCTTCAATATTAGCTTTTGATCCGCCGGAAGTTATAGCAGTAATTTTTGTGCTGGTGTATTCGTTTACTTTCCCGGCCAAAACTCCGCCGAATCCGTAATAAGTTCCCTGCGCTCCGCCAGTCGAAAAAATTAATTTACTTCCGCCCTCCATCGGTTCGGCATAAACTAAACTCGCTAAGCCCAAAATAAGCACTAACGCGAATAAAATTTTTTTCATCATGATGAAACATTCACGCTCCTAAAAATTTTTAATTTCGTGAATTATTTTAATATTTTATATTTTTTACGTCCATTCTGAAATTTTTCGCTCACTTTGATGCCATTTACCATATCTCACATGCGCAAGATCGCAATAACCGCAGACCGGTGTAGGCTCAATTAACTTTTTTAAAATATATTCACCGTCCGGAGCTTCATAAATATCTATATAATCTTTTTCTGTAACGGGTATATTTTGCTTAAAAAATTTATTAAAATGCCTTATACACGGAACGCTTGAACATGTATATAATTTTCCGTGACTTAGCATTATGCACCAATTGGGTTTATAGCAATCAACAAAATTTTTTTTGTAATTCACCGTTTTATTTAAAAGTAATGGACGCGTCATAAATTTAAATTCTTTACCGATGTCATTTTCGCGCCACCAGTTTATATAAATTCCGTACTCTTTAGCCAGTGCTTTTATTTTTTCGTGATCAATATTTACGGGATAACATGTTATATACAAGCCAATATTATAATCGCGAAGTGTCTCCCAAAATTCTTTTGACTGCTGCAACAATAAAAGGCCGTTCGTATAAACATCAATTTCACCAGATGTAAAATTTTCCCGCGAAATCTTCATAAGCTGTAAAAGGTCAGGATGTAATAAAGGCTCGCCACCGAGTAAATATATTCTTTCTGTTTCGTGATTAAATAAATTTCCTAAACGTTCAAAATCTTTTTTAAACTCTTCAACGCTTATAAATTCCGGTTCTGCTAAAGGTGAAAAATTATCACACGAAGCACAATTTAAATTACAATGTTCAACGAGATGAATTTCAAATTTTATTTTTTCGCGCTTCTTTTTTAACGGGAGATGAAGCAGTATTTTTAAATTAATTTCCAGCGGTCTTAATCTTGAACGCAAACGATGATATAAATTAATTATAAATTTCGGTGTTATTTTCTTCAGGAAGCGTTTCATCCGCGAACGCCCCCAAACTTAAACGGGAAGAAATTCAGATTATGAAAAGTTACATAACTATTGCCACGAGCCACGAGCCACGAGCCACGAGCCATTATACATATTTATGCCCAATTTTGTCAACCCCTCAAAGTAAATTTAATTTCCAGATATTATAAAGCAGACCCGGAATTTTTACGAGCCTGCCTCATGTTTTAAATTTTTATTGCTTATTCTCGTTGTCGTTTGTTTCGTCAGAATTTTTTTCAAGCTCGACATTTTTAATTTTATTTTCAAGCCGCGTAACGTGCATAACTCTTTGCGGATATGGTATTTCAATATTTTCACGCTCGAATACTGCTTTTATGTGATGACGCATGTCGCTCGAAACTTTCATACCCGAAGAAGTTTTTAAATCTATCCAGTAATATATTTCATATTCAAGCGCGTAATCTCCGAAATTTTTAAATATTACAAACGGCGCAGGGTCCTTTAATACTTTTGAATGACCTTTAACAATTTCCATTAATAAATTTTCAACTTCGCGAGTGTCAGAATTATAACCCACTCCAACTTTTAAAATTTCGCGCTTCTTCATGTCCGAGCCGGTCCAGTTCGTTACGCTGTTCTCTAAAAAATACCTGTTCGGTAAAACTACATCGAAGCCATCCCAAGTTTTTATTGTCGTTGAACGCGAGCCAATGTCCTCAACTTTTCCGGAGGTCCCGGCAACTTCGATTATGTCATTAACTTTAAACGGCCGGCTGAATATTACAATGAAACCAGAAATTAAATTATTAAATATGTTCTGCATTCCGAAACCTATACCGACCGCCATAGCTCCTCCCATAAATGCAAACGCCGTTAAAGGAATGTCGACAATGTTTAAAGCTATTAATACAAACGCTATCCATAAAATATAAAATACTATTCGTTGAATTGCATTTGCTGCGGTTATGCTGGATTTTGCACGGCGTATTATTCTGCGCTTTAATAAATTGCTGCCCCACGAACTTAAAAAGAAGCTCGACAAAAATACTAATACAGCAATAATTAATTTACTGACCGTTACTGAATAGCCCTCGCCGTCCCATAATTTTGTATTTAAAAACGCCATTACAGTTTCTTTGCTGAAATCCGTAACTTTTTCAGCCAGTCTCAACGCGCTTAAATTATTATTTGCTTCAGAGTTTAATCTCTGGTTTAAAAATACTAAATCTGGGATAAAACTTTCATAACGGTTCATTATGTCAGAAATAATTTTTTGTTGATTGTCCAGAGCTTTTAACATATTTTGACGCGTTACATCGTTAAGCCCTTCGGAATTTGCTTGAGTTTGAGTTTCTGAAATCTGTTTTAAAATTCTTGACTCCAGCGAGCGCACACTTTCAAGCTGTCTCTGTAAATCGTTAATTTTTTTTTCGGATTCATCGCGTATTTTCCAAATTTCCTCACCGGGAACACGATCATTAAATAATTTAAATCTGTTCTTCCAAATGTCTTGGGCTTCACGATTTAAAGAAATTTCCTCTTCAATGACGGAGATCATATATTCCCAATATGTAACGCGTGCCGAACGTGCTAAATAATTCGATGAAGCAGAACTCAAAGGATATATATCAGATTTTCCGAGCGTAATTTTTGCGCGGGTTAATGCCAAGTTTGCAGAGTCTAAAGCTTTCCGGGCTTCTTTCATTTCGTTAGTAAGCTCGTTAATTCGGTTTTGTATTTTTTCGAGATTTGAATCGAGAATTTTTTGCGTGAAAACTAAATTTCCAGAAATATTTACCAGCCTTCTGCGCAATCTTTTTATTTCGTTGACGTTCTGATCAAATGTTTTTTTCAGCCCTCGCACCTGCATTTGAGATAACGCAATATTTAACCTGACGTTTTCAAGCTGTAATAAATGCGTCCTGGGAAGTTCCAAACCTGTCCCGCCCTCCTGAGCTTCTTTTAATTCCTGTTTTAATCTGACAGCTTCCGCCAAATCCAAACGCAATTTACTTATTTTTGACTGCAAATAAAATACTTGAATGTCCAGCCCCCTCGAAGTTCTTGTAATTTCTTTTCGTAATTCATCGCTCATGTTTATATCCGGCGAATTTTGTACGGCTAAATCTGTAACGTTTGTAATATCAGCAGAAATTTTTTTATTTGCCCGTTCTTCAATCGTTTGAATAAGCGAAGCATAAGAGGCCCAAGAAATATTTAATTCTGATAAAATTCTCTCGTGTAATTCTCTTTGTTCAGGAGTATAGCCCCACACGGCCATATCATCCGAAACTGTTTCGGATAATTTTGCAAGCTCGTTAATTCGATTTTCAACGCTTGTTTTATCGAGTTTTATTTCTGCGAGTTCTTCTTTAATTGATTTTCTCAACGCTGAAATATCATTGCTGATTTCAAGCTGAACGCTGATAATATAATCCGTTCCAAGCTCCTGAACTTCTGCCGAATATCCCGGAACGATCAGCGCAATTAAAAATATTAAACTTAAAATAAATTTCCGAATGTACATATAAAAAATTTTCACCCCGAAATAAAAATTAAAATTTAAATTAATATAATATTACTTGATTAAATTCCAAAATTAAATTAAAATTCCGTTTCAGTTTCAGAATTTAAATATAAATAAATAATTGCGGATGTAGCTCAGGTGGTAGAGTAACAGCTTCCCAAGCTGATGGTCGCGGGTTCGAATCCCGTCATCCGCTCCAAATTAAAAATTTTAAAGCACTTCGCAAAATTAATATATAATTCACTTGAACAGAATCCAGAATTTTTAAATTAAAATTAAAATTGAATTAGGAGAATAAATCCAATGAGTGAAAAATTATTAATGCTTCCGATTATATTACCGGCTTTTTTTGCTTCAGTTATACCTGCGATAAAATTTAATTCTGTCAGAACTAGAAATATTTTTATTGAGTCCTGCATAATTTTAAATTCTTTTATAATTTTCATGTTATTAATTTTCCCGCCTGAAAATACTTTAATGTTATTTAGATTTTCGGAGAAGGCTGCATTTGCTTTGAGGCTTGACGGACTTGGGATGATGTTCGCCGGATTAATTGCAGTTTTATGGCCGTTGACGACGTTATACGCTTTTGAATATATGAGCCATGAACATAACCAGACATCATTTTTTGGGTGGTTTATCGTAACTTATGGAGTGGTAGCGGGTATAGCATTTTCATCGGATTTATTGACGCTGTATTTATTTTACGAAGTTATGACGCTTACGACTTTACCGCTTGTTATGCACGAAATGGATGGTCGTGCGAGATATGCGGGACGAAAATATTTAATTTATTCAGTTGGCGGAGCTTCGTGCGCGTTTATAGCATTAACTTACGCAATGTCGCAGGGAGCAGGAGAAATTTTTATTTTGGGTGGAAGTCTGCATTTAATTTACAGAGAAAATTTAAATATGTTTTTGGCCGCGTGGTTTTTGGGATTTATAGGATTTGGTGTGAAGGCTGCTGTATTTCCTTTTCATGGTTGGCTGCCTTCTGCTTCAGTAGCTCCGACACCGGTAACGGCATTATTACACGCAGTAGCAGTCGTAAAAGCAGGAATTTTTGCAATAATTCGTTTAACATGGTATGTATTTGAGCCTGAAAGTTTAGCCGGAACTTGGGCGCAGGTTTTAGCGTTCGGAATGGTCTGCATAACGATTATATACGGTTCATCGATGGCATTGGCGACGCAACATTTAAAACGAAGGTTCGCATATTCGACGATTAGCCAGCTGTCATATATTTTAATTGGAGTTTTAATTTTAACGCCTGAAGGATTATCAGCTGCGTTAATGCATTTGGGAGCACATGCGATCATGAAAATAAATTTATTTTTTTGTGCCGGGGCTATTTTGTGTCAAACGAAGCGTGAATATTTATTTGACATGCGCGGAATTTTTGTCGGGATGCCTAAAACTTCGATTGCTTTATTAATTTCTGGTTTAGCGTTATGCGGTCTTCCTCCTTCAGCTGGTTTTATGGGTAAATGGCAATTAGGTACGGCGGCGGCAGCTGTGAATATCGGACATGTTGGAGTAGCTGTTTTAATGATTTCTGCTGTATTAACGGTGTTATATATATTTTCGATTTTCAGTATATTTATAATGCCCGGTAAAAATTTCGATTTCAAAACGGCAAATGAAGGCGTAAAAGATCCCGGCTCAAAAATGTTAATACCGTTGGGAATTTTAGCGGCAGGATCATTTATATACGGATTATACGCAGATGTATTAATAAAATTTTTCTCGGACATATCGAACGGGATTTTATAAATTAATTTTAATATTTATATTTAATTGTGAAGCCTCCAGAAATTTTTAAATTTTAATTTTTAATCTGGAGGAATTTTTTTTATTTTTTCTCCGCGAAATTTTGCAGCAACCGAAAAATATTTAAATTAAATCAAGTTATTTAATCTTTCATGCCCCTCTGAAATTTGTAATTTAATTTGTTCCGGGCTTGTTGCTCCGTAAACATTTCTGCGTTTAATACTTTGTTCGGGCGTTAAAATTTTTAATAATTCCTCGTCAAATTCAGGTATAAAATTTTTCCATTGAGTTATATTCAAGTCCTGGAATTTTAAATTATTTTCAACGCAAAACCCCACAAGCTTACCGACTTTTAAATGAGCTTCTCTGAACGGTACATTTTTCATCACTAAATATTCAGCTATATCCGTAGCAAGCGCATAACCTTCAGTTAAATTTTTCAGTGCCAAATCTTGATTTACTTCGACAGCCGATAACAACGGAATTAAAATTTTTATGATGCTCTCGACGGTGTCAATTGAACTCCATAAACCGCGCTTATCTTCCTGTAAATCTCGATCGTAAGTCATGGGCAGAGCTTTTAAATTTATAATTAAATCGATCATGTTACCGATAATTTGACCAGTTTTGCCGCGAGATAATTCTAAAACGTCAGGGTTTTTTTTCTGGGGCATCATGCTTGAGCCTGTGCAAAATTCATCCGGCAGAATTATCCAGCCAAATTCCTGCGAGTTCCAGTTAATTAAATCGTTGCATAATCTCGAAACATGTAAAATAAATTCGCACGCAAAAAAATGATAATCAAGCATATAATCGCGTTGCGCTACCGTGTCCAAACTGTTACGGGTTGGATTTTTAAAATTTAATAGCTCGCTCGTCATAAATCTATTAATAGGCAAAGTACTTCCGGCTAAAGCTCCAGCGCCGAGAGGACACTCGTTTAAAGTTTCGAGGGCAAAATTTAATTTTTTTACGTCACGTATAAACGCTTCGAACCATGACAGCCAATAATGTCCCATTGAGATCGGTTGAGCCTGCTGCATATGAGTATAACCGGGAATAATTATATTTATATGTTTATCGGCGTTATTTAAAATTGTTTCCAGCAAATTAAAAAGCTCTTCGCGAATCTGTAATAATTTATCGCGTAAATATAATTTTGTAGTTGTAGCGACTTGATCATTACGGCTTCTTGCTGTGTGTAATTTTGCGCCGAGTGGTTCGAGTTCTGTTAAACGCGCTTCGATATTCATGTGAACATCTTCGAGATTTTCGGACGGGATAAATTTTTCAGATTTAATTTCATCGAGGACTTTTAATAATCCAGCTTCGATTTTATTCGCTTCGTCCTGGTTTAAAATCCCTGTTGCGCCCAACATTTTTACATGAGCGATGCTGCCTTTAATATCGTGTTCTGACATTCTGAAATCAATATCAAGGGACTGCGTGAAATCCTGTACAATTTTTGCCGTATCATGTTTAAATCTTCCGTGCCACATTTAAAATAAAAATACCTCCTGAAAAATTTTTTTACTAGTATAATTTATAAAATTTAAAATTCAGGAGGTTGACAGAAAATGAGCAAAATTGTTATACTGGCTCACGGCTCACGGCTCACGGCTGATTTATGCTCAAAATTAAATAATTCTTTCCGTTTCAAATTTCAGCGCACAAAATTCAGAGGTCTCGCGTCATGAAAAAAAATTTAGTTATCGGCGCGATCACAAATTATGCGTGGGAAGATGTCGAACCGTTTTTTAATTCGTTTAAACAGGCAAATTTTGAAAATACAGATTGCGTTATGTTTGTGCATAACATGACATCAAGAACTTTAAATAAAATTAAAAATTACAACGTGAAAATTATTGAGATTCCAAAAAAATTTAGTAATTGTCGTGTTAATGCCTATCGCTGGCAACTTTATAGAGATTTTTTGGAGGATAAACGCGATTTTTATAATTTAATTTTTGCACTTGATGTACGAGACTCATTTTTTCAGAGAGATTTATTTAAACTTTGCGATAATAAACCATTTTTAGGAGTCGCATTAGAAGATGGTTTTTTAACTGAGCGCTGGAGTACGGGATGGCTTTTAAAAATATATGGTTCAGAAATCTATGAAACTATAAAAAATAACAGAATAATTTGCTCTGGAACTATATGCGCAACATATGACGAATTTATTAAATTTTTAGATGCACTGAACAACGAAATAAAACCGTTTGAAAAAGAAAATTTTTGGGTATCCGATCAAAATTGCGAAAGCGGTATTATTTATCATAAAAAAATGTTTCATGACGTTCTAAAAACTAGCACCAATTATGACGGATATATTATGACGATCGGTTTTACTAATCCTGAAAATATAAAGCTCGATGCTAACGGAAATATTTTTAACGAAGTCGGCGAGATCGCTGCGGTCGTTCATCAATATGATCGAAAAAAATTAATTGTCGCTATGGTGAAAGCTAAATACTGCGCTGAAAAAAATTTTTATTCAAATTTAATTTACCGGTGCGAGAAAAAATTTAATGTTTTAAGACGCGATGGAATCTTAAAAATCATAATAAGAAAGTGCAAAAAATTATTTAAACGTATATAATTCACAGCATGAATAATAAATCCCGATTAGATATTTTATTGACCGAACGAGCTTTAACAGAATCCCGAAATAAAGCACAAGCCCTCATCATGGCCGGGAAAGTTCGCGTTAATGGTGAAGTAATAACTAAATCCGGGACGCTGATTAATTCTGATGCAAATATCACGCTTGATGATTCCGATAAATGGGCCAGTCGCGGAGCTAAAAAATTGTTGAAAGCCTTTGAAGTTTTTAATTTGGACGTAAAAAATAAAATTTGCGCTGATTTAGGAGCTTCAACAGGAGGGTTTACGGACGTTTTATTATTTCACGGAGCTAAAAAAATTTACGCTGTCGATGTCGGATACGGCCAATTAATTTGGAGGCTCGCAAATGATCCGCGCGTTATCGTTATGGATCGGACTAACGCAAGATATTTAACAGTTGAAAATTTCGAGGTGTTGCCGGATTTTGTTACGTGTGATGCCTCGTTTATTTCGTTAAAATTAATTTTGCCGGTTATAAATAATATCGCTCAAGATTCCGCAGTGATCCTAATAAAACCCCAGTTCGAAGCTGGACGCGATAAAAATAAAATTTCAAAAGGGGTCGTAAAAAATAAAATCGTTCATGAAGAAGGGTTAAATAATATTATTAATTTCATAAATTCCGAGACAAAATTTTTTATTTCCGGCTTAACCCATTCGCCAATAAAAGGGCCTGAAGGTAATATCGAGTTTTTATGCTGGCTTACTAGAACTGATAACGCTTTCAGACCCGATGTTTTAAAAATTGTTGATGACGCTCACTGCGAAATATAACCCCATTTATTTTCCTGACGAACCGCCGCAAATCCCTCGCTGAACGATCTCACATCATCGTAAAACGGAGAAAATTCCCATTCACCGCGAACATTTATATAACCGTATCGAGAATCCCCAGCGACCGGCGCTAAACCTTCAGAAAAATTCCCGGCGTAATTAAATCTTCTTCGTATTATCATTTTGCCGGATTTATTTATATATCCCCAACCGTGATAATTATTTCTGCCTCGAACTGGTGCTAAACCGTTCCCAAAGTCTCCAGCCTCATAATATGCCGGAGCAATTATAATTTTATCCGATTGATTTATATAACCCCAGCGGCCATTAATTTTTATTCGCGCTAAACCCTCCCGAAAATCTCCAGCTTGAATATATTTATACGGAATCTTTAAATTTCCCATGAAATCAATATAACCCCACAAGCCTTTATTATTCATGACAGCTGCTAAACCCTCCGAAAATGACCGCGCATTCTGATACGTCGGAGCAATTATAAAATTTCCAAGCAAATCAATATAACCCCATTGCCCACCATATTGAACAGCTGCTACACCTTGAGAAAATTCCCGGCCTCCAGAAAAATATTTTACATCCGGGTTATCGTCATTTATAAAAGCCGGATCGCCATCGTAATTCACAAATCTATCACCCAAAAAAGCAAAACCGTCCGAAAAATTTCCAGGTTCCGGAATGCGATTATTAAACGGTATAACAGTTTGACCCAAATTATTTATATAACCCCAACGCCCATTTAATTTAACTGCTGCCATTCCGTCGTGGAAATCCCTCGCGTCTTCGTATTGAAATTCAAAAATTACGCGCGGAGTCCGGGTTAAAACTGCATATGAAAATTTTACGGAACAGCCCACCACCAAAATTAAAATTATTAACGCGAAAATTAAATTATTTATACGCTTCATAATTATTTTAATTCTCCTGCGGTGCGTTTCGTCTGGCTTTACGGCGTTCGAGTTCATCAAGTATTGTTTTGCGTAGCCTTATTGACTGTGGAGTGACTTCGACTAATTCATCGTTTTCGATCCATTCCATAGCCTTTTCGAGAGACATTCTGCGCGGAACATCTAATTTAGTCGTTAATTCTTTTGTTGCAGATCTGTGATTTGTCTGCTGTTTCTTTTTCGTAGGATTGCACGGCATGTCGCCAGGTCTGGAATTTTCTCCGATTATCATGCCGTTATAAACTTGTTCGAGAGGCGAAATAAATAAAGTCCCGCGCTCCTGTAAATTTTCAAGCTGGTACGCCGTAGCTTCTCCAGTGTCAAGGCTGACGAGTGATCCGCGACTCCTCGTAATCAAATCTCCAGCCCATTCAGCATAACCGCTAAAGCAATTAGACATTATTCCGAGTCCTCTAGTGTCAGTTAAAAATTCTCCGCGATAACCAATTAAACCGCGAGTCGGGATTTCAATTTCAATTCTGATTAATCCGCGATCTGGATTTGAAATATTTTTTACTCGTCCTTTACGTCTTGACATTTTGTCGAACACTACTCCCTGAAATTCTTCCGGCACATCAATCGTAACAAGTTCATAAGGTTCTAATTTTTTGCCGTCCTTATGTTCGATAATTACTTCCGGTTTTGAAATACAAAATTCCATGCCTTCGCGTCTCATTTCTTCGATTAAAATTCCGAGCTGTAATTCACCGCGTCCAGAAATTTTAACGCCGTCCGGTCTTCCTAAATCTTCCATGCGCAGCGAAACATTTACGTGCATTTCACGCTGTAACCTAGCTTTTAATTGTCTTAAAGTTACGGCTTGTCCTTCACGTCCTGCGAATGGTCCGGAATTTACTAAAAAGAACATTGACACAGTAGGCTCTTCGATTGATAAAGGTTTTAAAGGTTTGTCGGAAATTTCTTCAGCGCAAAAAGTGTCGCCGATGTCTATTTCATTCGGGCCGGTTAACCAAACAATATCGCCAGCTCCAGCTTCCGGAATTTCAACGCGATCAAGTCCTCGTGTTACCCATAATTGAGCGACTTTAGCATTTTCTTTGCCCGTAATTTGCCAATCATCTCCGGAATGATCAACGCCGTTCCATTTTGTTGAAACTCTTGTGAATTGTTCGCCGGCTTTTATTTTTCCCTGCAAAATTTTTCCGCAGCCTATTCTGCCCACATATTCGTTCCAAGCGAGAGTACTAACCTGCATTAAAAAAGGTTTATCGGGATCAACATCAGGAGCAGGAACATAATTTATAATTGCTTCAAATAAATCGTTCATGTTATCGCGTTGAGGGTTTTTTAAATCTTTTACCGCCCAGCCGTTTAAACCAGAACCGTATAACACTGGAAAATCTGCTTGTTCGTCAGTTGCTCCGAGTTCAAAAAATAAATCGAACGTTTGATTTAAAGCGCGGTCAGGATCAGCACCTTCGCGATCAACTTTATTTATAAAAACTAGCGGTTTCATTCCGATTGATAAAGCGTGCTGCAACACGTAACGGGTTTGAGGCATCGGCCCTTCGTTAGCATCTACGATTAAAATTACAGAGTCGACCGTTGACAAAATTCTCTCAACTTCTCCCGAAAAATCTGCATGTCCCGGAGTGTCGATTATATTAATTAAATATCCCTGCCACTCGACTGTACAAGGTTTTGATCTGATTGTGATTCCTCGTTCACGTTCCAAAGCTCCGGAATCCATGACGCGCTCTGCCATTTGAATATGCGGACTAAAAGTTTTAGCGGCTCTGAAAATAGAATCTATTAAAGTGGTTTTACCGTGATCGATATGTGCGACAATTGCAAGATTACGAATTTTTTTTGAATCCAATGTAAACAACCTCAATACTAAAAGATTAAATTTTTACGCGTGAATTTTAGCATACAGATTTAAATTTTATGCTGATTGACTGATTTAAGTTTAAATATTATGGATTTATGATTTACGTCAATTAATATAATTTAATATAATTTATTTCTGAGGAGGGTTATTCCGTAAAATGGAAAAGCGTAACATTGTGAATATTCCATCATTGATCAGTGATTATTACACTTTTGAGCCTGACCCGTCAAATAAAAATCAGCAGGTATCATTTGGAACTTCAGGACATCGCGGAAGTTCTGCGCTTCATAGTTTTAACGAGGCTCATATTTTAGCGATTGCTCAAGCAGTCAGCGAGCACAGAAAATCCGAAGGCATTACCGGGCCGTTATATATTGGAGCTGATACGCATGCATTATCAGAACCGGCCATGAGGACATGTGTTGAAGTTTTAGCGGCGAATGATGTAGAAATAATTTTACAGGAAGAATTTAAACCGACTCCCACGCCCGTAGTATCCCGCGCAATTCTCGAACATAACCGCACGCATGATAAACAAGCCGATGGAATGGTAATAACTCCTTCGCATAATCCTCCAACAGACGGCGGAATTAAATACGATCCACCGAGTGGCGGACCTGCAAGCCCAGAGATCACGAGTAAAATTCAAAATCGCGCTAACGAATTAATTAAAAACGGTGTGGAAAAAATTAAGCGCATCCCATTTGAAAGAGCTGTAAAACTTGACAACGTATATTTTGAAGATTATGTGATCCCGTATGTAAAAGCTCTCGCGACTGTTATAAATATGGAGGCCGTTGCGAAATCAAATTTACATATTGGTGCGGATCCTTTGGGAGGTTCAGGAATATATTACTGGGATCCGATTTCTGAAATTTACGGGCTGAAAAATTTGGAGGTCGTCAACCCGAATTTAGATCCGACATTTTCTTTTATGCCTCCAGATCATGACGGCAAAATACGTATGGATTGTTCTTCACCTTTTGCGATGGCGAATTTAATCAAACTGAAAGATAAATACGATATTGCTTTTGGAAATGATACGGATTACGACAGGCATGGAATAGTAACGCCTCAAGGTTTAATGAATCCTAATGCATATTTAGCGGTGGCAGTACAACATTTATTTACGTCGCGTTCGGGCTGGAGAAAAGATGCTGCGGTCGGTAAAACTGTTGTTTCGAGTTCAATAATTGATCGAGTAACAGAAGGGATCGGCAAAAAATTATGTGAGGTTCCGGTCGGTTTTAAATGGTTTGTAGATGGATTGCTTGACGGTTCGATGGGATTCGGCGGAGAGGAGAGCGCTGGGGCTTCGTTCTTATGTAAAGATGGTTCAGTGTGGACGACGGATAAAGATGGGATTATTATGGATTTGCTTGCAGTTGAGATCACTGCAGTAACCGGGAAAAATCCTGCTGAACATTATGACGAAATTAAAAAGAAATATGGAACGTCGTATTATGCACGAATTGACACGCCTGCGACACCAGAACAAAAAGCTAAACTCGGAAAATTATCGCCTTCAGATTTGAAAGCGGATACTTTAGCGGGGGACAAAATTACTGCGAAAATGACGAATGCTCCCGGAAATAATGCGGCTATCGGCGGTTTAAAAGTTGTTACGGCTAACGGCTGGTTTGCTGCGCGTCCTTCTGGAACTGAAAATATTTGCAAATTGTACGCTGAAAGTTTTGTGAGTCCGGAACATTTGAAACAAATTCAAACCGAAGCGCAGGCAATGATCTCATAAATTAATTTTAGAATTGTAAACGCCCTCTCGGAATTAAATTAAATTAAATTTTAAACGGGAGGGATTTTGTTGCGTTAAAAATTTACGTAAAATTACAATTTACCCCCCCAGATCGG
>CALCEM010000021.1 GCA_937900285.1 uncultured Fretibacterium sp.
CAATCCCCAATCCCCAATCCCCAATCCCCAATCCCCAATCCCCAATAAAAAAAGTGAAATATTATAATTAACTAAAATTATTAAAAAATTGAATCAAATATAATTTAATATATTTATAAAAATAAATATTTAAAGGAGGACTTGATAAATGTCAGAAGAAGATAATAAACAAATAAAAGAGGAGCCTGATTCTTATCCATCAAATGACGTAAAAAAAGAAGTAACAGAAAATCCAGAAGATGATTTTGAAAAGGATGATTCCAATTTTGATTCAATGGACTTTAATATAAATCCCTTTAATAATAATAATGATGTAACCAATAAAGAAAAGCATAAAGAATCAGATGATTTCATTTTATCAAAAAAAGAAGATAATAATTTCAAAAATAATAATAATATTTTTTTCAATGATGATACTGATTTAAAATTAAATTTTAAGCTTGATACATCAAAAAATCCTAAAATAAATGAAATTTCAGACACTGACTCAACAAACAAAAATAATAATTTTAATAATTATTTTAATTTTTTTAATAATAATAACAGTGACAATAATAACAATAATAATAATTATACCAATCCGAATAAATCGAATAACAATAATATATATTATAATAATTCGTTAAACACAATGGGATTTAATAATAATATCAATAATAATAATGCAATAAATAATAATAATTTATATAATATGAATTATGATATAAAAGCCGCTCCTTTTTTGCCGAAAAATAATAATTATCAAGTTAATCCTAATATAAATAATTTAAACGTTAATAACATTAATAATAATAATAATTACTTATTTGCAAAAGGCCGACAAAATTGGATCTGTCCATTTTGTAATAATTATAATTTAAGAAGTAAGTATAAATATATATTTATTTATAAATATAGCTCAACAATTATGTAATAGATGTGGCAATATAAATAATAATATACAAGAGAAGTATTTTTCCTCTTCAAATTTGCCTTTTGTTTTTCCTTTCGAAAATAGTTTTCCTCCTTTTAGTCCTGTGAATGATAATTCACAATATGTTAACAATAGTTATATGTTTAATAGTCCTAATAATTATGTAGAACAAAATCAAAATGAAAAATTTTCTAAAAACGTTAAAAAGAATAAAAAATCGAAAAAAAATAATAATCAAAAATATAAGGAGAAAAGACCCTTTGATTGGATTTGCAATAGATGCAATAATTTAAATTATTCTTTTAGGACTTTTTGCAACATATGTAATTTGCCAAAAAGTCAAAATATATTCTTTAATTCTTCAACCAGGAATAGCAAATGAAGAATGTATTTGAATTATATATATATATATATATAATTATAATTAGATAATGATAATAGCACTTTTGATTTTGTATATATTTATTAGTTATAACAATATCAAATAGAATTAGCAAAGTTTTTTGGAAATATCATTATGATACAGCGTTCACATTAAATGATGTTTTTATATTATTATCCATATAGATTTAAAAATAAGAAAAAATATTTTTTATTTATTAATTTAATTTATAATAATAAATTATATTTTTATTTTATATTAATTTAATTATTAATTTTTCATTAGAACAAACATGGGGATTGGGGATAATACCGGATATCAGCGTCAGCAACATGCTGATGACAACTAAAATGATCGCAACCTGCGGAGGCAGAAATGCGTTCAGACTGCTGATTCCTGTCAGGTGATGCAGGATCAGATTGATCGGAATGCACAGCAAATTGGTAATCAACACTCCGAGCAGACCTGAGGTAAAGCCAATGATGACGGTTTCGGCGTTAAACATACTGGAAACGTTCTTCTTGGATGCGCCGATAGCGCGAAGGATTCCGATCTCCTTGGTACGTTCCTGAACGGAAATCAGCGTGATAACGCCTATCATGATCGAGGAAACGATGAGCGAGACGGCGACGAAAGCGATCAACACGTACGTGATGGCGTTGATGATCGTTGTGACGGATGACATCATAAGTCCGACGTAATCCGTGTAACGGATCTCCTGCAAATCATCGACAGTTTCGTTGTAATCCGCAATGCCGTCTTCAATGAGGTCCTTATTTTCAAAGGTCGAAGCATACAAATTGACAGAAGACGGACTGTCAAGGTCGATGCAGCCGAGCGTCAGCAGATTTTCCTCATAGGAAGAATCGGAAAACTCAAGAACCTCATCGTAAAACACAGCGCACTGCTCATCGGAATATCCCGCCATTGCCATATCGAGCGCTCCTGCGAGCTGTTCTGGCGTCATGCCCGCAAGCTTCTCCAGGATGCCGGCGGCGAATTGCACCTTGAACTGTTCCTCTATGATTTGCGAAAATAGCCCATATATTTCCTCATCGCTCATGGAGACTATATAGTCTTTGATCGCGCCCTCGTTCATACCGGTTTGCTGCGCCATCGCCTGTATCAGCGTTGCTTCCATTTCGGAACGAGTCATGCTGTCAATCGTTTTCTCGACCTTCTGCCTGACCGCTTCTTCGGGCGGGATGCACATTATTTTGACGTACGCAGCCGCTTTTTTCGCATCATTTAGCCATGCAATATATTCCTTGAAGTCTGCGGCTTTCTTTGAATCATCGATCTTTCCGTCGGAGTCACGGAACGGCAGTCCTGTCAGAATATCGGTCGAAGGATCGTTTTGCTGTGCAATAACGGCGGCGGACTCGTTTGAATGCTCTATGATATATTCTGTTAGCTTATGCGTATAGCCGATTCCGCCGTTTTCTCTGCCGGAAATGGAATTCTCGCTTGGCTTTACAATGCCTGATACGTGCAGGTCAAGCCCGTTGTCAAAGAGATACTTCAGACCGGTAGCGCTCGCACGAAGATCGGTATACGTATTGGTTTTTTCGTCGTATGTATAGCAATCTGAGCTGAGAATGGTGCGAAAACTCAAATTGCAAATATCTTCATACGACCATTTGTGGGCTTCATACTCAACGCTCTCTTTATTCATGGCAGCCTGTACGAGAGACGCGATATCATCGCTGTGAATCAATCCCAAGGCGTAAAGCGTCATCTCGCTCAGTTCATTGTTGTCATCCACGAACAGAACGATCTCATCGTATCTTGTAGGCCAGTTTCCGTAAACCAAATCATACTGATTTTCAGTAACAGGGCTTACAAGCTTGCCGTCATCACCGGGCACAAGTTCCAGCCACAATGCAGTTGACGCCTGCCTGACGGAGCTTGTGCCTCCGAAAGGGCTTTGCTCTCGCAAAGACATCCTGGATGACATATCCGTCCCTAAGTATTCTTTCATAATTTCCGCCATCAGTGTCTCTGTGTCGGATCGGATAATATCGCCGTCCACATTCTGCGTATAAACCAACAGATCGACATCGTATGTGTAAAGCACGCCGGAGATCGCTTTATGCAGCTTACTTGTCTCATCTGTGCGCTGTTCTTCAATATACTTTTTGAAAGCTCTCAGATCATTTTCCTGCTCATCCATGGAATTGAGCGAATTGACCATATCATATACGATTGTCTTTTGATAGACAGCGTCATTCTCGTGCTCGGTGCCTGACTGCGCCTTGCTGATAAACGTCGAAATCAGTGAGCTGACGTCAACGGTTTGCGCCTCGATCGTGAGCGGATATGATGCAAGAGCCTGTTCCTGAACGCTGTCGATATAACTTGTCATGCCCTGCGATACGGCGTAAATCAGTGCGATACCGATAATACCAATCGAACCGGCAAAACTCGTCAGAGCCGTGCGCCCCTTTTTTGTAAACAGATTCTTCAGAGACAACCCGAAAGAGGTTGCCAGAGACATGGAAGGTTTCTTTTTCCTGCGGCTTTGCTTTTCCCGGCTTTCATTTGTTTGTGAAATCGCTGCCTGCATTTCTGCGTCAGTCAGCGGTGAGGAGTCAGAAAGCAAACGACCGTCAAGCATTTTGATGATGCGAGTGGAATATTTCTGCGCAAGCTCCGGATTGTGGGTCACCATAACGACCAACCGATCCTTCGCGATCTCCTTTAGTATTTCCATCACCTGAACGCTTGTTTCGGAGTCAAGCGCACCGGTCGGCTCATCCGCAAGAATGATGTCAGGGTTATTTACGATTGCACGAGCGATTGCTACACGCTGCATTTGACCGCCGGACATTTCACTCGGCCGTTTGCGAAGCTGGTCGCCAAGTCCGACTTTTTCCAGCGCTTCTTTTGCCTTTTTTCTTCTTTCGCTCTTTCCGACACCGGAAAGCGTCAGCGCCAGTTCGACGTTTTGCAGGACAGTCTGATGCGGAATCAGATTATAACTTTGAAATACGAATCCGATGGAATGATTGCGATAGGCGTCCCAATCTCGGTCCTTAAATTCCTTTGTGGATGTGCCGTTGATGATCAGATCACCGGAGGTGTAGTTGTCAAGACCTCCGATGATATTCAGCATTGTTGTTTTTCCGCACCCCGACGGCCCGAGGACAGAAACAAATTCGCTTTTTCTGAACCGGACGCTGACACCCTTGAGCGCTTCAACGTTTTCCCCTCCGGCGGGGTAGATCTTCTTGATATTTTTTAACTCCAACATTTGAGTAACTCCTTTTTATGATCGATGCATTTTTCAGCTTGCTGCAATGTATCAACGCGCGGGCATATACGGCGTTTCTTTGTCTCGGTATACCTTTTTGCGCAACGCGTTCATTCTATTGTCGAGATCGGCGCTGAGATCGGCACATTTTTTCAGTTCCTCTGCCATATCAACGCTGAAATCGAACTCTTTTTTATATCGTAGCTGATGTTCAAGACTCGCCCAGGAATCCATTGCAATCGTCCGCAACTGTATTTCCGCTCTCATCACACGCTTTTCCTGCTGTAAAAAAATCGGGACCGCGACGATCAGATGAAGACTACGGTATCCGTTTTCTTTCGGGTAAGCGATATAGTCTTTCTCTTCGATGATCTGTATGTCATCCTGCTTTTTCAGCGCTTCCGCCAGCATGTACACGTCGTTGACGAAGGAGCAGATGACACGGATCCCTGCGACATCGTTCAGATTTCTTTCGATGCTCTCAACAGAAAGAGGATAGTTGTTCACAAGCATTTTGTTTCGAATGGATATGGGATTTTTCAGTCTTGATTTGATGGAACTGATAGGCTGCCTGTCAAATCGCAGGGAGAATTCTTCGTTCAAAACCTTGAATTTCGTTTCGATCTCCATCATCGCACAGGAGTAATAAGACATCAGTTTGGCAAATGAATACGTCTTTCGTATCGTATCCTCGGAAAACTCGTCTCCGAATATCTTTTTAATAAGTT
>CALCEM010000022.1 GCA_937900285.1 uncultured Fretibacterium sp.
GGGAGGCGTACTCCTGCCGTAATTTAAATTTATGGTAGGGGAGTTTGTGCCAACAATTAATCAACTTGTCCGTTTAGGGCGCGAAGAGAAAAAGAGTAAAAGTAATTCACCGGCATTACAGGGAAATCCTGCCCGTCGTGGAGTTTGCACCAGAGTTTACACGATTACGCCGAAGAAGCCTAATTCAGCATTAAGGAAGGTCGCTCGTGTAAGATTGACTAACGGAATAGAAGTAACGTCATATATACCCGGAATCGGTCATAATTTACAGGAGCACTCTGTTGTTTTAGTTCGTGGAGGACGTGTAAAAGATTTACCTGGTGTACGTTATCATATTATAAGGGGTACGCTCGACTGTGGCGGAGTAGAAAACAGAAAGCGCAGCCGTTCGAAATATGGTGCGAGAAAGCCTAAAGCTAATTAGGAGGACGGAAAATAAATGCCGAGAAAAGGTCATGTAAAAAAGCGTGCTCCAATTCCTGATATAAGATTTAATAATCCTGCAGCTTCTAGATTTATAAGCAGTTTAATGAAGGGCGGGAAAAGGAGTTTAGCTGAGAGAATATTTTACGGAGCATTGGATGAGGCAGCCGAAAAACTTGGGGTTGAGCCTTTTGAAGTTTTTGATAAGGCCATGAGCAACGTAACGCCCCAAATAGAAGTAAGACCGAGACGAGTGGGAGGAGCTACGTATCAAGTTCCTGTCGAGGTTACTGCTGAACGTGGTGTACAGTTGTCAATTAGATGGATTGTAATGTATGCTCGTGCTAAAAAGGGTATGCCTATGAAAGAAAGATTAATGCGCGAGTTAATGGATGCTTATAAAAATGAGGGAGCTTCGATTAAGCGCCGTGATGATACTCACAGGATGGCGGAAGCTAATAGGGCATTTGCGCATTATAGATTTTAATTTTTAGTTTGTGGGTGTAGATTTTTGGAGATTTCTAAATTACGTAACATCGGAATAGCTGCACATATAGATGCCGGCAAGACTACGACAAGCGAGAGAATTTTATATTACACTGGCAGTAATTATAAAGTCGGCGAGGTTCATGAAGGTACGGCCACTATGGACTGGATGGAACAGGAGAGGGAACGCGGAATTACAATAACTTCTGCTGCTACTACTTGTGCATGGAAGGGCTATACAATAAATTTAATTGACACTCCTGGCCATGTTGATTTTACTGTTGAAGTTGAGCGTTCGATGAGAGTTCTTGATGGAGCAGTTGCTGTATTTTGTGCAGTTGGAGGGGTTGAGCCTCAATCGGAAACGGTATGGAGACAGGCAGATAAATATCACGTTCCGAGAATAGCATTTGTAAATAAAATGGATCGAGTCGGAGCAGATTTTGAGGCTGTTGTGTCGGCCATGCGTGAGAGGTTAGGAGCTTGTGCAATACCTTTACAATTACCGATTGGAGCAGAAGATGATTTTTCTGGAGTAGTGGATTTAATAGACCAGAAGGCTTTATATTTTTCTGGTGTTTTAGGTCAGAAGCCGTCTGAAGGTGTTATACCGGCAGAACTTGCAGTGAAGGCGCAAAAGGGTCGCGATGAAATAATAGAGGCGTTATCAGATTTCAGCGATGATATTATGACGTTGTATCTTGAAGGCAAGCCCGTAAGCTCCGAATTAATTCGCAAGACATTACGCGAGGTGACAATTAAATTAAAGGCCGTTCCGGTTTTATGCGGTTCAGCTTTTAAAAATAAATGTGTTGAGCCTTTGCTTGATGCGGTTGTTGAATATTTGCCGAGTCCTATAGATTTGCCGCCAATTGAGGGAAGATCGCCGAGTGATCCTGAAAAAATAATTGAGCGTCACAGCAGTCCGGATGAACCGTTTACGGCATTAGCTTTTAAAATTGCAGTTGATCCGTTTTTGGGAAAAATATTTTTCTTGCGTGTATATTCCGGAAAACTTGAAAAGGGCAGCACGTTATTTAATACAGCTTCAGGAAAGCGCGAGAGAATAGGGCGTATAATGCGTATGCACTCGAACAAGCGCGAGGATATAGACTCAATGGAAGCCGGAATGATCGTAGCAGTTCCAAGTTTAAGGGATACTAGAACGGGTGATACTTTATGCGATGAAGCGAATCCTATTGTGCTTGAGAGTTTGGAATTTCCTGAGCCTGTTATTTCGTTAGCAGTAGAGCCGGCGACCCAGCAGGATAAAGTAAAATTATCTAAAGGGTTAAACGCGTTATCGGATGAAGACCCAACGTTTAAAGTTCATAACGATGAGGAGAGCGGTCAGACAGTAATTTCAGGGATGGGCGAATTACATCTTGAAATTATTGTGGACAGGTTAAAACGTGAGTTCGGTGTAGATGTCAGGGTCGGTAATCCTCAAGTTGCGTACAGAGAAGCGATCAGGAAGCCGGCGCGTGCAGAAGGTAAATATATACGTCAATCTGGCGGGCGCGGTCAATATGGACACGTAGTATTTGAGATCGAGCCGATCGAAGGGAATAAATTTGAATTTGAAGACAGGATCGTCGGCGGAGTTATTCCTAAAGAGTTTATTACTTCAGTTGAAAAAGGTCTTGAGGATGCTATACAGTCCGGAGTGTTGGGCGGATATCCAGTAATAGGCGTAAAAGTTGCTTTAGTTGACGGCTCATATCATGAGGTTGACAGCTCGGAAATGGCGTTTAAAATAGCTGCGTCTATGGGATTCAAGGAAGCAATGAAGAAAGCTGATCCCGTTTTAATGGAGCCTGTTATGTCGGTCGAGGTTGTAACGCCTGAGGATTATGTTGGGGATGTAATAGGTGATTTATCGTCTAGACGTGGTAGAATTGACGGGATGGACGTAAGAGCCAACGCGAGAATAATAAAAGCATTTGTCCCATTAGTAGGGATGTTCGGATATGCTACGGATTTGAGGAGCAAGACATCTGGACGTGCAAATTATTCGATGCAATTTGATCATTATGAGCAAACACCTGCTGAAGTTAGTGAAAAGATTTTGCAGGGAAAAATTTAGATTTTTAATTCAAAATTAGGAGAGTTATAAGAGTTATGGCAAAAGAGAAATTTGAGAGGAATAAGACACATTTAAATATCGGAACGATCGGACATATCGATCACGGTAAAACGACATTAACAGCAGCTATTACGAAATGTCTTGCTACGAAGAAATATGCTGAATATACAGCATATGACATGATCGACAAAGCTCCGGAAGAGCGTGAACGCGGAATTACGATTAATATTGCACACGTTGAATATGAGACTGATAAGAGACATTATGCACATATCGACTGCCCCGGACATGCTGACTACATTAAGAACATGATCACCGGTGCTGCACAGATGGACGGCGCAATTTTGGTTGTCAGTGCTGCTGATGGTCCTATGCCTCAGACTCGTGAGCACGTATTATTAGCTCGTCAGGTTAACGTTCCTGCGTTAGTAGTATTCATGAACAAGACTGATCAGGTTGACGATCCTGAATTATTAGATCTTGTAGAGATGGAAGTCCGTGAGCTTTTAAATAAATACGAATTTCCTGGCGATGATATTCCTGTTATTCGTGGTTCAGCTCTTGAAGTTTTGGAAAAAGGTAACGGAACTCGTGAAGATCCAATTTGTAAACCGATTTGGGATTTAATGGATGCATGCGACAATTATATTCCTGAGCCTGTACGCGAAAAAGATAAACCGTTCTTAATGCCTATCGAAGACGTATTTACGATTACTGGACGCGGAACAGTTGTAACGGGACGTGTTGAGCGCGGAATCGTTAAAGCCGGTGAAGAAGTTGAGATCGTTGGAATGGGTGATACTCGCAAGACGGTTGCCACATCGTTGGAAATGTTCAGAAAGATTCTTGACGATGCAGAGGCCGGCGACAACGTGGGGGTATTATTACGCGGAATCGACAAAGATGAAGTACAGCGCGGACAGGTATTAGCGAAGCCCGGAACAGTTACGCCTCATACGAAATTTAAAGGTGAAGTTTACGTATTAAAGAAGGAAGAGGGCGGCCGTCATACTCCGTTCTTTGCAGGATATAAACCGCAATTCTATTTTAGAACGACGGACGTAACCGGAAATATTAAACTTCCAGAGGGTGTAGAAATGGTAATGCCTGGCGATAATGCTACGTTTGAAGTTGATTTAATAGTACCGATCGCAATGGAAGAAGGATTAAGGTTCGCAGTTCGTGAGGGTGGACACACTGTCGGAGCAGGAGTCGTAACTCAGGTAATCGAATAAGAGTCGTACATCATGGCACGTAAAATCAGAATACGGCTAAAGTCATTTGATCACAGAGTGTTAGATGCTTCGGCCGCGCAAATAGCGGAGACTGCGCAGGGGACAGGTGCTCGTGTATCAGGGCCGATACCGTTGCCGACTGAAATAGGTCGCGTAACGATATTAAAATCCCCTCATAAGGATAAGGACGCTCGTGAACAGTATGAAATGCGTACGCACAAGCGTTTAATAGATATAATTGATCCGACACAAAAGACGATGGATGCATTAATGCAGTTAAATTTATCGTCTGGAGTAGATATACAGATTAAATTTTAAGGAGAGTATTTCAGTATGCCTATTGGAATTCTGGGGAAAAAAATCGGCATGACGCAAATATACGACTCTGAAGGGCAAGCCGTAGCAGTTACGGTAATTTCTGCCGGGCCGTGTAGTGTTGTTGCTGTTAGAACCCCTGAACAGAACGGTTATAAGGCTGTTCTTCTCGGCTATGGAGCTGTTAAGGCGCATAAGCTGTCCAAACCGTTAAAAGTTATGTTCGAGAAGCTGAAACTTGAACCAAAGAAGACGCTCAAGGAGTTCAGACTTGATGATGTTGCAGGTTATGAAGTTGGCCAGGAAATAAAGGCTGATATATTTGCCGAAGGTGAAAAAATAAACGTTAAGGGCGTTTCCAAAGGTAAAGGATTCGCCGGCGTTATAAAGCGTCATCATTTTGGCGGTCAGCAGTTCAGTCACGGTACTTCAGTTGAACATCGTCACGGAGGTTCCAGCGGAGCTATTTCGTATCCCGGTCGAGTATTTCCCGGTAAGAGAATGCCCGGACATATGGGAAGCGAAAAAGTTACCGTTAAAAATCTTACAGTTATGGCTGTAGACCTTGAGAACAATTTATTAGTTGTAAAAGGTGCAGTACCAGGCTCACGTAACAGCCTGCTTGCGCTTTATAAAAGGGCGTAAAGGAGGTTAAATCGTAATGCCAGTTGTAAAAGTATACGAATTTACAGGGGAGCGAGCTGGAGAGCTGGAAGTTTCGCCGGAAGTTTTCGACGTTGCTTTAAATATGCCGGTAGTTCATCAAGTAGTTGTGGCACATCTTGCGAATTGTCGTCAAGGCACTCACAGCACTAAGACTCGCGGAGATGTTAGCGGTGGCGGTAAAAAGCCATGGAGACAGAAACATACGGGGCGCGCTCGTCAAGGTAGTACTCGTTCGCCGATTTGGGCGCATGGTGGAGTTGCACACGGACCGCATCCGAGGGATTATCACCAGAAAGTAAATAAAAAAGTCCGTCAGCTTGCTATGAAATGCGTATTATCTGATAGAGTTCGTGAAGATTTGTTATTGATTGTGAAAGGTCTTGACACAATTGAAAAACCTTCAACTAAGACGATGAAAAATTTACTCACTGCGATCGGTGCTGAAAAAGCTCTTGTGGTTTATCACACTAATCCAAACGGAGTAAATATCGTGAAATCCGTCAGAAATTTGCCCGGTATGAAATGTTTAAACGCTGATAGTCTTAACGTTTACGATATTTTGAAGGCTAAAAATTTGGTAATGACACCTGAAGTAATTAAGAGGCTTGAGGAGGTATATTCGGCATGAATTTAACTGCTCATGACATAATAATCAGGCCGGTTATTACGGAAAAATCTAGCGCATTAATGGCCATGAGTAAATATACATTCGAGGTTCATAAGAGCGCGAATAAGATTCAAATACGTAAAGCTGTCGAAGAAGTATTTAATGTTAAAGTTGCGAGCGTTAATACGTTGAATGTGAAAGGCAAATTACGTCGTCGCGGTGTAACAAAGGGCTATACTCGTTCATGGAAAAAAGCAATTGTGGCACTTAAACCTGATCAACGTATAGAATTTTTTGAGGGTGCTTCGATTTAGGAGGATTTTTTTCGATGTCAATAAAACAGTTTAAGCCTTATACACCCGGTCGCCGTCAAATGGCAATACAGGGGCGCGAGGATATCACCAGCCAGAAGCCTGAGCGTTCTCTTGTAGTAGCTTTAAAGAAGCATGGCGGCAGAAATAATACAGGCCGTATAACGATGCGTCATCGTGGTGGTGGCGAGCGTCGTGCGTATAGAATAATAGATTTTAAGCGCGATAAAATAGGTATTCCCGGAAAAATCGCAACAGTTGAATATGATCCAAATCGTAACGCTAGGATTGCACTTGTAAATTATGCAGATGGCGAAAAAAGATATATAATTTTGCCGAAGGGAATAGGCGTAGGCGATGTAATTCATTCTGGAGCAGAAAGCGATATAACTCCCGGAAATGCGTTAAAGTTAAAGGATATCCCAGTTGGTACGGTTGTTCACAATATAGAACTTCAGCCCGGCTGCGGTGGTAAACTTGTGAGGTCTGCCGGAACTTCAGCGCAATTAATGGCTAAAGAAGGCAAATACGCATATATAAGGATGCCTAGCGGAGAATTGAGATTAATATTACTTGAATGTATGGCGGTAATTGGCCAGGTTGGTAACGAGGATTATGAGAATATTTCACTCGGAAAAGCCGGCAAAACTCGTCATAAAGGTCGCCGTCCCAGTGTTCGCGGTATGGTCATGAACCCAGTTGATCACCCGATGGGCGGTGGAGAAGGCAAAAGCAAAAGTAATAAACATCCCGTCTCTCCTTGGGGAACACCTGCGAAGGGTTACAGAACTCGTAAGCGTAAACCTTCAGACAGATTAATAGTCCGCAGACGTTATGACAAGTAGGGAGGCTGAATAAAATTGCGTTCAACCAAAAAAGGACCGTTTATAGAGCAGAGATTATTAGACAGAATCGAAGCTATGAATGAATCCGGCAATAAAAAAGTCGTAAAAACTTGGTCGCGCCGTTCTACTGTAGTGCCTCAAATGATAGGGCATACAATAGCGGTACATAATGGGCGTATGCATTTACCGGTTTACATAAGTGAAAACATGGTAGGTCATAAATTAGGCGAATTTGCTCCGACCAGAAAATTTGGACATCATGCCGGACAGGATAAGAAGTAGGAAGGTAAAGAGTTATGCCGGAAATTAAGACAGCAAAGGCCATGACGCGTAATGCTAGAATATCGCCGATGAAAGTTCGTCAGGTGTTGGCATTAATTCGCGGGAAATCAGCTGAAAGAGCAAGCATAATATTAAAATTCAGCGATAAGAAGGCCGCAAGAATAATATTAAAAGTCTTGAACAGTGCTATGGCAAATGCGGAGCATAACTATGGGATGGATCTTGATAAATTATATGTGCATGAGGCTTATGCTGATCAAGGTCCGGTAATGAAGAGGTTCAGGCCAGTATCGATGGGTCGTGCTCATCCTTATGTGCATAGGACTTCACATGTTACTATATTGCTCGGCGAACGTGCATAGTTCAGGGAGGATTTTTTCATAATGGGACAGAAAGTTCACCCAGTAGGTTACCGTCTTGGAGTTGTTGCGGAATGCCCTTCGAGATGGTATGCGGATAAAAAGAATTACGCTAAAAAATTACATGAAGATATTAAATTGCGTAAATATATCCATAAGCGTTGGGAAGGCGCGGGAATTTCACGCATAGAGATAGAGCGCGTGGGACCTGTTGTTAGGTTCACAATTTATACCGCCCGGCCCGGAGTGGTCATAGGTCGCGGTGGCAACGAGATTCAGACCATTAAAAACGAGCTTCAAGCTATAACCGGCGGTAAAGTCATGGTAAATGTTAATGACATTAAAAACCCTGATGTTGAAGCCCAGCTTGTTGCCGAAGGTATAGCGAGTTCTCTTGAGCGTCGTGTATCGTTCAGAAGGGCAATGAAACAGGCAATTTTCAGAGCTACAAAAGCAGGCGTATACGGGATTAAAGCTCAAGTAGCAGGAAGGCTCGGCGGTGCTGAAATTGCTCGTACAGAATGGTATAACGAGGGCAGATTACCGTTGTCAACGATTAAAGCCGATATAGATTACGGATTTGCTGAAGCTAGGACTATGTACGGCGTAATAGGTTGTAAAATCTGGATATATCGTAATAGAGACGGCGAGAAAGCTGCAGCACCTGCACGTCCTGCCAGAACTAGACCAGCGAATAAGGGGGCATAATTTAAAATGTTAATGCCTAGCCGTGTAAAATTTAGGAAGTCGCACAGATCACCGCTCAGAGGAATTTCAAAGGGCGGTACATACGTGGCGTTTGGAGATTATGGCATTCAGGCACTTGAAAATATTTGGCTGACTGCTAGACAGATCGAGGCGACGCGTGTTGCGATTTCCAGAAAAATGAAAAAGGGCGGAAAAATCTGGATCAGAGTATTTCCAGACAGGCCGTATACAAAAAAGCCTCTTGAAACTCGTATGGGTAAAGGAAAAGGCGCACCAGAATTTTGGGTAGCTGCAGTAAAACGCGGTAGAGTGTTATTTGAATTTTCAGGAATCACTGAAGATGTAGCACAGGACGCATTTAGAACAGCTTCTCATAAATTGCCCGTCAAAGTTCGTTTGGTACGTAGTGGCGGAGGGAGTGAGTAGTCTGATGGACGCTAATATGAAGCCAGCTAAACTCCGCGAATTAACAGCAGAGGAAATAGCCGGGAAGATTAAGGAATATAAGACAGAATTATTTAATTTGCGCTTTCAGAATGCGGTCGGAAGATTAAAAAATACTAGTCGTATACGTGAAGTAAGGAAGACTATAGCGAGATTGATGACGATTGCATATGAAAAAGCAAAGTTACAGGAAAAGGGAGCATTAAACGATGCCGAATAATGAACAGGCACACCGTAAAATTAGGGTCGGCACTGTAGTCAGCGATAAAATGGACAAAACTATTATTGTCAAAGTTGAACGCATGGCAGAACATCCCCTTTACGGAAAGAGAATAAAAAGAGCTAAAAAATACGCAGCTCATGACGTTAATAACGAGTGCAAGATTGGCGATCAAGTGCGTATAGGCGAAACCAGACCTTTAAGCAAAACAAAACGCTGGGAATTATTAGAAATAGTACGTCGTGCTCCAGTTTTTGGAAATGAAAATGTTGCGGAGGACGAAGGATTATGATTCAGCTTACAAGCGTTTTAAATGTTGCGGATAATTCGGGAGCTAGAAA
Organism: uncultured Fretibacterium sp.; assembly: GCA_937900285.1. Taxonomy (GTDB): domain Bacteria; phylum Synergistota; class Synergistia; order Synergistales; family Aminobacteriaceae; genus JAFUXM01. The sequence continues at coordinate 9,329 of CALCEM010000022.1, forward strand.
ATTATTCTGTATACAGGTCATGGGCGGAAGTAAAAGACGTTACGGAACTATAGGCGATGTTATAGTTGCTTCAGTTAGGGAGGCTATTCCGAACAGCAATATTCAAAAGGGAAGCGTTGTAAAGGCCGTAATCGTCAGGACTAAAAAAGAAGTTAGAAGGCGTGACGGCTCGTACGTTAGATTTGATGATAACGCGGCAGTATTGATCGATGCTAATGGAGAACCTCGCGGGACTCGTATATTTGGGCCTGTCGGTCGTGAACTTCGTGCAAAAAAATATATGCGAATTTTATCGCTTGCACCTGAAGTAGTTTAGGAGGTTATTATGACTGTCAGATTAAAGAAAAATGACCGGGTCAAAGTAATTTCCGGCAAAGATAAAGGCAAAGAAGGCAAAATTATACGCCGTATACCTGAGCGCGATTTAGTAGTTATTGAGGGCGTAAACATGGTTTCAAGACATGTAAGACCTTCGCAGAATAATCCTCAGAGCGGAATTATTAAGCAGGAAGCTCCAATTTATGCAAGTAAAGTAATGTTAGTTTGTCCGAGATGCGGAAAAGCTACGAGGGTCGGTGCTTCATTTCTTGAGGACGGCAAAAAAGTAAGAGTTTGCAAAAAATGCAACGAAATTATTGATCAGGGAGGACTTTAAATTATGACACCGAGAATGCTCGAAAAATATAAAAATGAAGTCTCTCCGGCAATGTTGCGCGAATTTGGATATAAAAACGTAATGCAATTGCCAAAAATTGAAAAAATCGTCGTAAATATCGGAGTTGGCGATGCGAAAATGGATATTAAATTTATGGATGCAGCTATTTCCGAATTACGTGCGATCACAGGACAGCAGCCTTTATTAAAGCGCGCTAAAAAGTCCATTGCAGGTTTTAAAGTTCGTCAGAATATGCCTGTGGCTTGTGCTGTTACTTTAAGAGGCGCAAAAATGTGGGAATTTCTTGACAGATTAATATCTCTTGCTTTACCCGGCATTAAAGATTTTCAGGGGCTTACTCGTAAAGGTTTCGACGGACGCGGAAATTATAATTTAGGTTTGCGTGAACAGTTGATATTTCCTGAAATTTCATATGATAAGGTCATCAGGCCAAGAGGTATGAACGTAACAATTGTAACAAGTGCAAAGACTGATGAAGAGGCTTTTGCGTTATTAAAAGGTCTCGGAATGCCATTCAGGACGACAGGTCAGGGGGCTTAAAATTAAATGGCAAGAAAAGCATTAAAATATAAAGCGACATTACCCCCTAAATTTAGCACCAGACAGCACAACAGGTGCCCGTTATGCGGACGTATTCACGGATATATGAGAATGTTTGATATGTGCAGATGCTGTTTCAGGAAAATGGCTCGCGAGGGTGTTTTCCCCGGTGTTATTAAATCGAGCTGGTAGGGTAAAGGGGTTGAAATAAACAAAATGTACGTAAATGACCCTGTTGCTGATATGCTCACTAGGATTCGTAACGCAAATATTGTTTATTCTGAAAGCGTTGATGTTCCTTCGAGCAAAATAAAATTGGCTCTCGCTAAAATTTTAAAGGATGAGGGCTATATTAGAGATTTTAAAATTGTAAGTGTAGCGGATAAACCATATTCAGAAATTAGGATTTATTTATCATATGGAGCAGGCAAAGAACGCGTAATACAAGGACTCAGGAGAATTTCAAAACCAGGCAGAAGAATTTATGTCGGACATGATAAATTACCGGTCGTAATGGGTGGTCTTGGTCTTGCAGTGTTGTCGACTTCTAAAGGACTTAAAACCGGGCTTGAAGCATCAAAATTAGGTCTCGGCGGAGAAGTCGTCTGTTATGTCTGGTAGGAGGTAAAAATAAAATGTCTCGTATCGGACGTAAAGCAATAGAAATTTTAAAAGGTGCAGAAGTCGCATTAAAAGGCGATAAAATCGTTGTAAAAGGGCCTAAAGGTGAGTTAAATACTCCGTTGATGCCTGGTATAAAAGTCGAAGTAGAGGGCAATAGCGTAAAAGTTTCCCGCAATAATGACGAAAAACAAACCTGCGCATGGCACGGAATGACCAGAGCATTAATTAATAATATGATCATCGGAGTTACTTCGGGTTTTTCTCGCACAATGGAAATTGTTGGAGTAGGTTGGAGAGCTGCTTTACAGGGCAAAAAATTAGTTTTGAATTTAGGCTATTCGCATCCTATAGAGTTTACACCGCCTGCCGGAATTGAGATCGTTGTCGAAAATCCCATTAAATTTCACGTTAAAGGTATAGACAAGGAATTAGTCGGCCAGACATGTGCGCTGATAAAACAATTCAGACCGCCGGAGCCTTATCACGGTAAAGGCATCAAGTTTGAAAATGAATACATAATCCGTAAAGCTGGCAAGACTGGAGCAAAATAATCATGAAAAAAAGAAGCAGAAATGATATGCGCGTGATCCGTCATGAGAGATTACGCAAAACACTTTCGGGAACTGCTGAAAAACCTAGAATGTCAGTATTTCGCAGTCTTAAAAATTTATACGTTCAAATTATTGATGATGATAAAGGCCATACGCTTGTATCAGCTTCAACTCTTGAAAAATCTTTACAGCCGGAATTAAACGGAACTTGTAATATGAACGCTGCTAAAGTTATCGGGAGAGTTATTGCTGAGCGCGCAAAATCAAAGGGCATTGAATCCGTAGTATTTGATCGCGGAGGACATGCATATTTTGGGAAAGTTATGGCCATTGCTGAGGCTGCTAGAGAAGGAGGATTGAATTTCTAAAATGAGAATAGATCCTAAAAGTCTGGAGCTTCAGGAGCGCGTAGTAGCTATTAATCGCGTTAGTAAAGTCGTCAAGGGCGGTAAAAGGTTTAAATTTGCCGTTCTCGTAGTTGTTGGCGATGGAATGAATTACGTCGGAACAGGGATCGGAAAAGCTAAAGAGATCGCCGAAGCTGTACGCAAAGGAATCGAAAAAGCCAGCAAAAACCTCGTTGCAGTTAAGCATAATGCCGATACTATTCCGCACCCTGTAGTTGGCGAATTTGGCGCAGCAAGAGTTTTATTAAAGCCGTCACCTGCAGGAACTGGAGTTATAGCCGGTGGAGTAGTGCGCGCAATTATGGAGCTTGGCGGAGTTAAAGACGTTGTTACAAAAGTTACGGGACGCACGTCAAACGCCATTAATGTAGCTCATGCAACACTCGAAGCAATTAAAAATACAAGAACTGAATCCGAAATTATGAAACTTCGTAAATCTTCATCTGAACCCGAAATTATTGAAGAAGATGACTCTACTGAAACAATGGCAGAAGTTGAGGCAGCCGGCTTCGGTAATGTAAGCGAGGAGGCTTAAATAACTCATGGCAAAATTAAAAGTTAAATGGGTTAAAAGCGCGATAAGATTTCCGGAGCGTCAAAAACGCACAATAAAAGCACTCGGATTCAAGAAATTACAATCAGAAGTAATACATAACGATACCCCTCAAATTAGAGGCATGATCGATCATGTTAAACACCTGGTTGTATGCGAGGAGGTCAGCGAATGATCTTATTAAATGATTTACATCCCGCTAAAGGTTCAAATAAAAAGCCTAAACGTCTCGGACAAGGTCCAGGATCAGGCAACGGAAAAACTGCAGGAAAAGGTAATAAAGGCGATAAAGCACGTACAGGCGGTGGAGTTCGTCCAGGATTTGAAGGAGGTCAGATGCCTTTAACCAGACGTACACCGAAACGCGGATTTAATAATTACAGATTCGCAAAAGTTTTCCAGATCGTGAATATTGCCGAACTCGATAAAAAATTTAATGCCGGCGATGAAATTAATTCGGAAGTGTTATTAAACGCTAGAATTATCCGCAAAAAAAATATTCCCGTTAAAATTCTCGGCGAAGGAGATTTAACAAAGGCATTAAAAATTAAAGCTTCTGCATTTAGTAAGAGTGCAAGCGAGAAGATTAAGGCGGCTGGCGGAAGCTGCGAGGTGATTTAAGGTGTTCGGTTCTCTGGGTGATATATTCAGACTTCCAGACCTGAAGCGCAGAATTCTGTTCACCATTGGAATATTATTTATTTTCAGGCTCGGAGCTTATATCCCAACTCCGGGCGTTGATCGTTCTGCATTAGCCAATTTATTTTCAACTGGTGGCGGAGTTATGGATTTCTTGAATTTATTTTCTGGTGGAGCGTTATCAAGATTTGGAATATTTTCATTGGGCGTTGCACCTTATATTAATTCAAGTATCGTTATGCAGTTATTGGTCGTAATATTTCCAGCTCTCGAAAAATTGCAGAAGGATTCAACAGACGGACATAAAAAAATAATTCAGTGGACTCGTTACGGAGCTGTATTATTCGCATTTGTTCAGGCTATAGGTATGACCGCATGGCTCAGAGGTTTAGGGATCATGCAAGGGTCATTTTTTGATTTAATTCTAGTGGTCATTACTTTAGTAGCTGGATCAATGGCTGTAATGTGGCTCGGCGAAGAATTAACGGATCATGGCGTTGGTAATGGAATTTCATTATTAATTTTTGCCGGCATCGTCGCTAGAATCCCGGAGGCTGTTATTCAAACTTGGAACATGACCAGAATAGGACAGCTTAATTTTTTTGCGCTGTTAATCGGAATTGTTTTAATGATCGCCGTAATTGCAGGCTGTATTTTGTTACAGGAAGGCCAGCGCAGATTACCAGTTCAATACGCAAAAAGAGTCGTCGGAAATAAAGTTTATGGAGGTCAAAGCACTTTTATTCCGTTGAAAGTTAATCAGGCCGGTGTCATTCCGATAATTTTCGCCAGTTCTTTATTAATGTTCCCGTACAGCATTGCAAATTATTTTGGTGATAGTTCGCTGGGCAGGGTCATCAGTGCAATTTTTAGGCCGAACGGATTCGTTTATATAATTCTTAATATCGCATTAATAATATTTTTTTCGTATTTTTACACGGCTGTCGTATTTAATCCTAACGACATCGCTAATAATATGAAAAAATACGGCGGTTTTATTTTGGGAATTCGTCCCGGTCAACCGACTTCAGATTATATTACAAGAGTTATGGAACGTATAACACTTGGCGGCGGTATATTTTTGGCGATAGTTGCATTAATTCCGAATTTGATGTCTTCTGTTTTGGGCGTTAATTCGTTTTATTTTGGCGGGACTGCTGTTTTAATTGTCGTAGGAGTTGCGATGGATACCATTAACCAGGTTGAAGCGCAGTTATTAATGAGACATTACGACGGAATTTTAAAACGTTCCGGAAATGGCAAAACTCGCGGATTATTAAGGGCTTAAGATCATGAAATTAGTTTTATTAGGTGCTCCTGGTGCTGGCAAAGGCACTCAGGCATCTTTTTTGAAAAATAAATATAATTTGGCTCACATTTCAACAGGAGATATTTTCAGAGCAAATTTAAAAAATAATACTCCGTTGGGAATCGAAGCAAAAAAATTTATGGATAATGGCCAGTTGGTTCCTGATAATATCGTGATGAACATGGTCGGGAATGAAATCGAAAATTTAAATAATAATAATGGCTTTATGCTCGATGGATTTCCTAGAACTATACCGCAAGCCGAATTTTTAGAAAAAATAGTGAAGCTCGATGCGGTTATTTTATTTCATGTTCCAGATGAAGAAATTATCAGAAGATTAACCAGCCGGAGAATGTGTAAAAATTGCGGTTCTATTACTGATAATAATCACGATAAATGCCCATCATGCGGCGGAGAATTGTTTACACGTGATGACGACCGCGAAGATGTTATTAAAAGTCGCCTGAAAGTTTTTCACGAACAGACGGAGCAATTAATTGAATTTTATCGCAAAAAAAATTTATTGATCGAAATTAATGCCTCTGGAAGTCCTGAAGAAATTTTTGCAAGGGTTGTCGGTTTTTTGGATCATGATAAAAATTAAATCAGCCGAAGAAATTAATTTAATGCGCATCGCCGGAAGAGTTACAGCTGAAGTCCTGATGATCATGCGCGAAAATGTTAAGCCAGGAATTTCAACAGGTGAACTCGACAAATTAGCAGAGGATCATATACGCAAAAATAACGGGATTCCGGCATTTAAAAATTACAGGCCAGCTCTCTCAATGACTCCATTTCCCGGAACTATATGCGCTTCAATTAATGAAGAAATTGTACACGGTATTCCGAGTTATGACAGAATTTTACAGGAAGGCGATATTTTAAGCGTTGATGTTGGAGCTTGTATTAATGGATTTTTCGGCGATGCTGCTTGCACTTATCCAGTCGGCGAAATTTCTGCTGAACGTCAAAAATTATTAAACGCTACGGAAGAAGCTTTAAATTTAGCGATAAAAGCCGCAATTTCAGGCAATACGGTCGGGGATATAGGCTGGGCCGTTGAAAGTTATATTAAACCTCTAGGGTTTGGGATCGTTCGAGATTATACGGGACATGGCGTGGGCAAAAAATTACATGAAGCCCCCCAAGTTCCAAATTACGGACTGCCAAATAACGGAGTAACTTTACAAACCGGCATGACCATAGCAATAGAACCAATGATAATGGCAGGAAATGAAGAAACTAAAACAGCAGATAACGGCTGGACTGTTTTAACTGTTGACGGTTCGGATGCTGCTCATTTTGAGAGATCAATTGTAATTTTGGACGATGGCCCGGAAATTCTTACGGCATGGAGTTAAATTTAGGACAGGTTGTAATTTCTAAACAAGGCAAAGATTCTGGATTAATTTACGTAGTTTCGGGGTTTTCGCCTGACGGAAAAATAAATTTAATACGGCCAAATAAATTTAATTTATCAAGACCAAAGCGCAAAAATATAAAACATCTGCAGTTCACAAAAATTATAATAAACGAACTAGCAGAATTAATAAAGGCAGGTAATCATGACATTGATCGCGGATATTTTTTCAGGAGCTTAGATTTATGGCAAATACGGAAAAATCTGGCAAAGAAGAAGTAATGGAGATAAAGGGCGTAATTTCTGAACCTCTGCCCAATGCTATGTTTAGAGTAGAACTCGAAAACGGACATAACGTCCTCGCACATGTTAGCGGAAAAATGAGAATGCATTTTATAAGAATTTTGCCCGGTGATCATGTGCTGGTTGAAGTTTCGCCCTATGATTTAAATAGAGGCAGAATAATTTACAGGTATAAATAATTTTGGGGGAATATATAAATTATGAAAGTTAGACCTTCAGTTAAACCCATTTGCGAATTTTGCAGGGTTATAAGACGGCATGGGGTCGTGCGCGTAATTTGCAGCCGCGATCCTAGACACAAACAGCGTCAAGGTGTAAGGAGGTAAATAATTAAATGCCACGTATTGCAGGAGTAGATTTACCAAGAGAAAAACGCATCGAAATAGGATTAACTTATATATTTGGGATCGGCCTCAAGACTGCTCAAAATATTTTAAAAGCTACCGGAATTAATCCTAATTTGAGAGTAAAAGATTTATCGGAAGAGGATGCGCAAAAACTTCGTCGCGAAATCGAAGATAATTACAAAGTCGAAGGAGATTTACGCCGTGAAGTCTCAATGAATATTAAAAGGCTTATAGATATCGGCTGTTATCGCGGTCAACGTCATAGGCTCGGACTTCCCGTAAGAGGTCAACGCACAAAAACTAATGCAAGAACCCGTAAAGGTCCGCGCAGAACTGTTGCAAATAAAAAAGTCGCTACAAAAGGCTAATTTTAAGGAGGTGTTTTGAAATTGGCTAAAAGAACTACAACAGCACGTAAAGGAAAAAAACGCGAAAAGAAAAATATTAATTACGGAGTAGCACACATTTACTCAACTTTTAATAATACGATCCTCTGCATTTCTGATAGAGGCGGAAATATTATCACTTGGGCTTCAGGCGGTAATGTCGGTTTTAAAGGGACTCGTAAATCTACACCGTTCGCAGCTCAAATCGCAGCACAACAAGTTGCTAAAGGTGCTCAAGATCAGGGCGTTCAGGAAATTGATGTCGTCGTAAAAGGTCCAGGACCAGGCCGTGAAAGTGCCATCAGAGCTTTACAGGCTGCAGGGCTTCAGGTAAATTTAATTAAGGACGCAACACCTATCCCTCATAATGGGTGCAGACCTCCGAAAAGACGTCGCGTTTAAATGAATAACACTTTTAAAGTTTCTATTGAAGAAGAAGCTCACGGTTACGCCAGATTAATTTTTGAACCTTTAGAGCGCGGTTACGGTGATACTCTGGGGAATGCTTTAAGACGCGTATTATTATCGTCAATTAACGGCGCGGCAGTTACAGCAGTAAAATTTGATGGAGTGTTACACGAATTCAGCACAATTAAAGGAGTCCGCGAGGATGTAATTGAAATTCTGATGAATTTAAAACACATTCCGATCCAATATACTGGCGATATGAAGCCCGGCGAATTTAAAATTTTATCGATTGACAGCCGTAATTTCCCGGCAGATTTTTTCACGCGCAAAGATAAACCAGGAATATTAAACGCTAAAGATATGCCGTGGGATCATGAAATAGAATTTATGGGCGATGGAACTATTTGCACGCTCGAACCTGATGCAAATTTCTCAATGGAAGTTTATGTGCAAAAAGGTACGGGTTATTTATCATCTGATAGAGATCGCCCGGCCGGTCTGCCTCTTGATGCCGTTTTGACTGATGCAATTTTCTCGCCTGTATCAAGGGTAAATTATCGCGTTCAGCCTGCGCGCGTCGGTCAAAGCATAGATTTTGAGAAATTGATCCTTGAAGTCTGGACAACCGATGCAATTTTGCCGGTCGATGCAGTCACTGAAGCCGCTCAAACCGCTCAGGAATATTTTAGGCATATCGCAGAAATTACTCCTGATGCCGTCCTGATCGATCCTGATGAACCGGAAAAACTTCCAGAGCCATTAAAAGAAAAATCCGAAATCTCCAAGCTTGACGAATTCAGCGGAAAACCTATTCACGAGCTTGAATTAACGATCAGGAGCGAAAATTGTTTATTGCGCGGTGGTATTCAGACTATAGGCGATTTACTTGAAAAAACTCACGAGGATTTATTAAAAATTCGTAATCTCGGAAAAATTTCACTTAATGAGATCGAAGATAAACTCGTAAAATTAGGATTGTCGCTCAAACCTTCTGAACAACCAGAACAAGAACAAGAATTTAATGAAGATAATGCCGAAGATGTTCAGGAAATTTCAGAGGATAATGCAGAAAATGAAAAGCTCGAAGAAATTGAAACTGAAGAGCCAAAAATTAAACCTGCTAAACCAGGACGAAAACCAAAAAATAAAAAAATTGAAGCGGCTCAAGAACCTGAACCAGAACCGGAAGAAAAAGAAGAAAAACCTAAACGCAAATACAAAAAAAGAAATAAGGAGGCGAATTAAATTTGAGACATCATGTTGATCATAGAACTTTAGGACGTTATGGCAGTCACCGTAAAGCTATGCTCGCTAATATGGCAGCCAGTTTATTTTTAAATGGCAGTATTCAAACTACTGTGACACGCGCTAAAGAATTACGCAGAGTTGCTGAAAAATTAATTACTCGCGCTAAAGGCGGAAGCGTTCACGATATACGTTTAGTATTTTCCAGAATGCCACATAAACAAGCAGCAACAAAATTATTTCAGGAGATCGCTCCAAAATTTGCAAGTTTTGATAAAGGCGGTTACACTAGAATTATTAAAACAGGCACAAGATTAGGAGACGGTGCAGAAATGGCTGTGATTGAACTTGTCGAACGCGACGGAAATAAATAATATTAAACATTTAATCGAAGTCCGTTCAATTTCTTATAATTACGAAAATTCTTACATGGGACGCGCTTTAAATGCCGTCTCATTTTTCGTAAATTCCGGCGAACGTGTCGCAATTTTAGGACATAACGGCTCAGGAAAATCTACGCTCGTTAAAATTCTGGGCGGACTTTTGGAAAATTTTGATGGCGAATGCTTAATTAATGGGATTAATATTAAAAATATCGATTTTAAAATTTTACACTCGACTATCGGTTTAGTTTTTCAAGACCCTGAAAATCAAATCGTTGCCGCCGTTGTCGAAGATGATGTCGCGTTCTCTCCTGAAAATCAAGGACTGCCACCCGATGAAATTCAATCTAGAGTAAATAACGCCCTCGAAGCCGTAAATATTTCAAATAAACGTAATTCATCAGTGTCAGCTCTGTCCGGCGGTGAAAAACAACGCGTCGCTATCGCTGGAGCTTTGGCAAGTCACGCAAAATGTTTAATACTCGATGAACCTACCGCAATGCTCGACCCTCAAGGAAGATTAGATGTTGAAAAATCTTTGCGGAAAATCCATCAAAACGGAACTGCGATTATACAAATTACTCACCAAATAGAAAATTTTAATGACATCGACCGCATTATAGTTTTATCTAAAGGCGAAATTATTTGGCAGGGCGATAATAATAATTTTTGGAACGTCGCTGAAAATTTAGGATTTGATCTGCCGGATGCATATAAATTAAAAAGTTTTAACGCCGAAGTTATCGCAAAAAATTTTAAAATTAATAATAATAATATTAATATTCACGAACAAAATAATTTTATTGAGGCCAAACAACAAAAAAATTTTACGTTCGAAATTAATAATTTATCGTTCAAATTTGATGATAATTCCTCAGCTTTAAATAATATTTCCGCAAATATTCCTGAAGGACAATGGCTCTCAATTATAGGCAAAACCGGTTCGGGAAAATCTACGCTGATACAACATTTAAACGCATTATATAAAATTCAAGCTGGCAAAATACTTTTTTATAATTCCGAGCTGCCTCAACATGGCCGAGATTTAATTAATTTACGCAAAAATGTCGGACTCGTCTTCCAAAATCCCGAAGATCAATTATTTTCACTGAACGTTTTTGAAGAGTTAGCGTTTGCCCCAAAAAATGCAGGCTTCAATAAAATTCAGCTCGAAAACTCAATTGAATACGCTTTAAATTCGGTGGGACTCGATAAAAAATATTTAATGCGCAACCCCTTAGCACTTTCAGGCGGTGAACGCAGATTAATTGCTATAGCTTCGGTTTTAGCTGTCCAGCCCAAATGTTTAATACTCGATGAACCTCTCGCAGGACTTGATGCAAGTTACCAGAAAAAAATTTTAAATCTGCTCTCAAATTTACGCGACGAAGGCAAAACTATTATTACAATTACTCACGATTTAAATACAGCACTTAAATTTTCTGACAGAATTTTAATTTTAAATAACGGCAATTTTATTAACGAAGGCACGCCGGAAGAAATTTTATTTAATCTGACGCAGATTTTAAGCCCTGAAACTTGGCCCGATGTGTTAAAATTCTCGTATGAAATTCATAAATTAAATAATAATTTTCCGTTGATGTATGATTATGAAAGCTTATTAAAATGTATTTCTCAAATATAAATCTCGGTCAATATTTTCCGGCTGATTCGTTTATACATAGGCTTGATCCTAGAGCTAAATTATTCGCGCTGATCATTTTAATTTCTGCTGTATTCTCGATTAAATCAAGTTTTATATTAGCGTGCTGGATTTTTATTTTAATTTTCATCGTGCATGTTTCTAAAATTCCGTTTAAAACTTTTATAAAATCTTCAAAGCCAATTTTATTTATTATAATTTTAACGTTTATTTTTAATTTTATTCCGATCATTTACGGCGATTCATTTTTAAAAGCTCTGTCAAATGCAGTTTTTACATCTACGAGACTTTTTATTTTAATGATGTACGCCCTTTTATTGCCGTTGACGACCGCCCCGCTGGAATTGGCTGCAGGCATCGAAGCATTATTAAAACCGCTTGAAAAATTTGGATTTCCTGCAGGTGAATGCGCTATAATGATCGGCATGGCTTTGAGATTTATTCCGATGTTGATGCACGAAACAGATAAAATTATTAAAGCTCAATTATCACGGGGCGCAAAATTAGATCAGGGAAATTTATTTAAAAAATTATTATCGTTCATACCCGTTTTAATTCCGCTGTTCATTATAATTTTCAGACGAGCTGACGAAATAGCTATAGCAATGGAAGCCCGCGGATATTCAGGAGCAAAGGGCAGAACCAAACGCAAGCCATTAAAATGGAAATTATCGGATTCAGCCGCAATTATTTTCTCGGTTATTCCTGTTTTATTATTATATTTATTATGAATTACGCTGTAAAAATTTCTTATTTGGGTCAAAATTATTCAGGCTGGCAAATTCAACCAGACGCAACAAGCATACAGGAAATTATAGAAAATATTTTATTTAAGATCGCAGGAAATAAAATAAAAATTATTGGCGCTGGCAGAACTGATAAAGGCGTAAATTCTGTTGGGCAAATTGCTTCGTTTGAAATGGAAAAAATTTTTAAGCCTGAAAAATTACAGCTGGCATTAAATTTTTATTTGCCCGAAGACATCAGAATTACTAAAGTGTATTTAACTCAAAATAATTTTAACGCAAGACATGACGCATTTTTACGCGAATATAAATATTTTATTTTTCACGGCTCGTTCTGCCCTCCTGCGCTTAATAATTTCGTCTGGTGGAATAAAAAATTTTGGGATCATGATTTAGCCAGGCAAGCAAGTAAAATTTTAATCGGTAAACACGATTTTAAAGCGTTCTGCAAAACTTCAGAATGTCCGGAAAATTCAATTAGAACTATTCAGAGCATACGCATTAAAAAAATTTATAATATAACCGTCATAAGCATTAAAGCTCAATCATTTTTAACTAATATGGTGCGCATCATAATGGGAAATTTAAACGCAGTCGCAACCGGCAAAAATAATATTTTATGGCTCAACAATTTATTAAATAATTCTGCGCGATCAGAATCCAGCATAACCGCTCCAGCTTGCGGCCTCTGGTTTTGGAGAGCCTATTATAAAGATAATATTTTCAACTGATATAAAAAATTTTTCTCGTAAATTATCATTTGCTCGTAAATTTATAATTCAGGAGGTTATATTTTTATGCGCAAATTTTTAACGGCAATTTTTATTTTGAGTTTAATTATTACTCCGGCTTTTTCATCGAATAGTGACGAATTTAATTTTAATTTCCCCCGCGCCCGTCAAAATACTTTAAATGATTGGGCTATGGCCTCGCAAATCGTTCAGAACATTCAACGCCCCAATATTCCAGCTAAAGAAATAAGATTAAATTTAACAAGCTCCGAAGCTAGAGATGCCCACAAAATTATTCAGGAGGCAATTGACAAAACTTCAAGCGAAGGCGGCGGGAAAATTATTATTCCTGCTGGTGAATATATTTGCAACGGCCCAATCGTCTTAAAAAATAACATCGAGTTAAATCTTGAAGAAGGCGCAAAAATTTTATTTAGTCCTGAACCTTCGTGTTATTTGCCTGTAGTAAAAACTCGCTGGGAAGGAACTGAATTAATGAATTATTCGCCAATGATTTACGCATATGGACAGCACGACATCGCCTTAACTGGGGCCGGAACTATTGACGGAAATTCTGAGAGCGTCTTTCACTCATGGAAAAAACTTGAAAAACCTGATCAGCAAGCTTTACGTTTAATGGGTGCAGCCGGAACTCCCGTTGAAAATCGAATTTTTGGCGAAGGACATTATTTAAGACCGTGCATAATTGAAATTAATTATTGTGAAAGAGTTTTACTCGAAAATTATACGGTCATGAATTCGCCTTTTTGGATCAATCATATTAACTGTTCAAAACATGTTCAAGTGAGAGGCTTAAAAGTTAATTCAATGTTCGCAAATAATGACGGCATAGATGTCGAATCTTCAAAATATGTCTTGATCGAAAAAAATATTTTTAGAACCGGCGATGATTCAGTTGTCGTTAAATCCGGTCGCGATTATGACGGCCGTAAAGTCGGTTTGCCTTCAAAATACGTTGTGATTCGCCAAAATGATATGGGCGGAGAAGATGGCATCGCACTCGGCTCTGAAATGTCCGGCGGCATCGCTTATGTATTTTTTGAAGATAATATTTTACGTGACGGCGACAGCGCAGTAAGATTTAAAGCAAATCTCGATCGCGGCGGAACTTGCGAACACATCAGAGTACGTAATATGAAAATCGGGAATTTTAAAAATTTCATTTGGTTTCAGTTAAATTATCCGGGCGAATTGGGCGGAAATTTCCCGACCGTTTATAAAGATCTCGTATTTGAAAATATTACCGTCGAGAGCTTGAGCGAAAAATTATTTGAATGCCATGCCCCAAAAGGTTATCCGCTTCAGGATGTAATGTTAAAGGACGTAAATATTATAAAATCTGCCAACAGTAATTTTATTCTCGAAAACGTCTCAAACCTCGTAATTAATAATTTTAAGATCAACGACCAAAATATTAACGGCGTGCTTTCTTCGTTTTAATTTAAATTAATTTATATGCTCCTCTGAAATTTTGTGAGGAGCTTTATTTTATATTTTAATTTTAATTTTAATTTTGATTTTGATTTGTTGCATTAATATTTAATTCGCCCTTCATGTATTTGATCATTGATTCAGTAGCTTTTTTTGCTCCTTCTACTGCGTGCACTACTGTTTTCGCTCCTGTTACTACATCTCCGGCCGCAAATACTCCGGGACGCGTCGTCATATAATTTTCATCTATAACTAGCAGACCACGATCAGAAGCCATCAATCCATCAGTTGTTCTCACAAGTTTTGATCTCGGCACTTGACTAATTGAAATAATCGTAGAATCCGCATCAACCTGTATTAAATCATCTTCACAGCCGATAATCTCATCGTTTTCGCCGTAAATTGTTTTTTTGAAGACCGGCCCGCGCTCCGTAATTTCTTGAACCTGCATACCCGTTTCAATTTCTGCTCCGTCCAGTTCGGCGTATGCTACTTCGTGAGAACTCGCGGCGATCTCTTTTCCCATTGCGTAAAGTGTTACGGATTTTGTCCCGTTTCTTAAAGCTGTCCGCGCAACATCCATCGCTGCATTCCCAACGCCTATAACTGCGACTTTATCTCCTAAATGATGAGCCTTCGGGTTCGCTAAATAATTCATAGCAAAATGTACATTGCCTAAACTTTCGCCTTTAATTCCCAAACTTCTGGGCTTCTCCGCTCCAGTCCCGATAAATATCGAGTCATATCCATCACGGAACAAATTTTCAATTACTAAAACTGTCCCGATCGTCGCGTTTAATCTTATTTGAATGCCCATCTCTTCAAGTCTGGTCTGATAGCGATCCAAAATGCTTTTTGGTAATCTAAATTCCGGTATTCCATATTGCATAACGCCGCCGATTTTGCTTTTCCATTCAAAAATTGTAACGTGATAACCCAAACGGGATAATAATACCGCTACTGTTATACCTGCCGGGCCTGCTCCGATTACTGCAACTTTTTTATTTTCGCGTTTAATCGGAACTGATACGGGCATGCGATCCAAATACATATCTGAAATATATGTCTCTATGCTCGAAAAATGTACTGCGCTGTCCTTTTTGGCTCTTATACAATTTCCTGCGCATTGCTTTTCATGATTGCACACTATTGAACATATTACGCTCAACGGATTATTTTCAAATAAAATTCTCCCGGCTTCCATTAATTTATGTTCCTTAAAAAGCTGAATAATTTGCGGTATCGGCGTATGAACCGGGCAACCTGCTTGACAACGAGGATTTTTACAATTAAAACAGCGCTCAGCTTCCTTCATTATGTGAATTGGCATAATTTATTTATCACTCTCAAATTAAATTTAATTTATATTAATAATATATTATTAAGTGAGTTCGGATTATATAGCATTTAACTTTTAAATTAAATCGCACGTCCAGTCATAATTTTTTATTAATTCAATGCAATTCCTCGCCTGAATCGTAAGCGTTTGATTTTTGCGGAATATCGCACTCACATCCCATTTCATTCCGGAATCTGAAATTTTATAAATATCTATCTGCAAATTATTTTTTAATGGCTCTATCGTCATCGAAGGCACAACAGCTAACCCCATACCCTCCGAACATAATCCCAGCGCTGTCTCGTTATTTGTCGTTTCCATTAAAATTTTGGGCTTATATCCGTAATGTTTAAATAATATGTCGAGTTCTTTACGCATTCCGTGACCATTCTTTAATAATATGAACGGGAAATTTTTAAGAGCTTCGAATTTAATAATATTTCCATCATGAGAATTTTCAGGCAAAAAATTTTTACGCGCAATAATAAATAATTCTTCTTCGCATAATTTTATATTTGCAAAATCCTCAAAACCCGTTAATAATGGCAATATCGCAAAATCTACAGCACCCTTTTTAACATCTTCGCGCAATTGTCTTGAATTATGTTCAACCGTATTAATTTTTATTTCCGGATATAATTCCGAGTATTTAGGCAAAAATTTAGGCAACATGAAAGCGGCACGGGCTGGAGCAATCCCGATCGTAATTTTCCCGCGTCTGATTCTTGAAATTTCGGCCATGTCGTTTTTAAGCTGTTTATTTAATTCCAAAATCTTTTTTGCGGCATCAATATAATATTTCCCTTCATAAGTTACTGTAATTGGGTTTGATGTCCTGTCAAAAATTTTTATTCCTTCTTCGCGTTCGAGTTTGCTTACTGCGTTCATTAAATTATTTTGCGTCGTAAATAAATTTTCTGCTGCACGCGAAAAACTCCCAGTCTCAGCAACTTCAGAAATATTTTCAAGTTCATCAAAATCCATTTAAATAAATCCCTCCTGACTGAAATTAAACGAGCAAAAATTAAAATAAAAATTATTTTATCAAATCGAATATAACGCAAATACTTCAATTACTCCAATTACTTTTTATTCATGGCCGGAAATAATAAAAAAAGAGAGGGCTTTAAAAATCATTCCTTCTCTCTTCTTTTTTGAGGGGGGTAAAACGATCGAACAAGAACGAGGATTACTTGTTATATAAAAACCGTCTCCTTGCAGGTTTGAGACCGTTTTGTTAATTTCGTATTTGTTCGTCACGTCAAACATTATATATTTAAATTTTTTTATGTCAAGCTGTTAAATTTTTTTATTTAATTCTTTATCATTATGCTAAAATACGGGACGAAATTTAAATTTATTTTTGCCGGCTCATCTGTAAATTTTTCAGGTGGGCAAATTTTTTTATTTTTTTATTTTATTTTTAAGGGGATTTTAATTTGAATATTATAAATGCTTCTGATGCAGCTACAGGAATTTTAACAGTTGCTTTAATGTTATTGTTTGGTTTTGCGTTGACGAGATTAACAAAATTATTAAAACTTCCAAACGTTACGGCCTATATAGTTACGGGAATTTTAATCGGGCCTTACTGTTTAAATTTAGTTCCGAAAATCGTAACAGCTTACACCGAATTTTTACCGGATGTAGCACTTGCTTTTATAGCTTTCAGCACCGGACAATTTTTCAGGCTCGATGCACTGAAAGGTAACGGCACAAAAGTTTTAATTATTACGGTTTTGGAATCCTGTACAGCGTCATTATTTGTTTTTATTGCTTCGTATTATATTTTAAAAATGGATCTCGCATTCTCCAGTGTATTGGCTGCTCTTGCATCTGCAACTGCTCCAGCTTCAACCATGATGACAATAAGACAAACAGGAGCGCACGGAGATTTTGTAAATACTTTATTGCAAGTTGTAGCACTCGATGATGTCGTCGGGCTTTTAGCATACAGCGCAGCTATTTCCGTAGCATTGGCTTACACTGCTTCGGGATTTAGTTTAAAAAATATTGTTTCGCCGATATTAATTAATTTTGCGAGTTTATTCGCCGGCGGTTTATTAGGATTTTTATTAAAAGTTTTAATCCCGCCTAAACGTTCAAGCGATAATAAATTAATTATTTCAGTTGCGATATTATTCGGATTTTGCGGATTCTGCCAAATTTTGGAAGTATCGCCGTTATTAGGCTGTATGTTCATGTCTACGGTATATATAAATATTACGAATGACGATAAATTATTTAAACAGTTGAACAGCTTCAGCCCGCCGTTTTTATTATTATTTTTCGTTCGTTCTGGAGTATGTTTTGATTTAGGTGCGTTAATTAATAATAATAATTCCGGCTCAAGTTCTTTATTAATTTTGGGAGTCGTGTATTTTGTCGTGAGAATTTTAGGGAAATATTTCGGAGCCTTTGCAGGATGCCTCATCACTCATAAAAATAAACTCGTTCGGAATTATTTGGGACTCGCTTTAATTCCTCAAGCCGGTGTAGCGATCGGACTCGCTGAATTAGGTGCTAGAACTTTGGGAGGCATCACGGGAAATTCATTGCGGACCGTTATACTTGCTTCGAGCGTTTTATATGAATTAATAGGGCCGGGCTGTGCAAAATTATCGCTGGCTCTTTCGCATTCGTACGATAAAAATTTAAATAGTTCATACGAAAATCCCGAACAATCCGAAAAACATGACGTAAATTTATTAATCGAACGTATACGCGAAATACAAAACGAATTACCAGAACATGATATTAATAATAATATTACAAATTCAACGCCGGTTAATAATTCAAATATTCCAACGTGGCGGAAGCATTTTCACTCAAACAAATTTTAAATTCAATGAGTAAATATGATTTAGCAAAATAATTATTTATATGATATATTCAAACTAATTTTAAATAATTTTAATTTTATGAAAGGACATGATGCCTCAATGGAAATGTATTTGACCGCTTTAAAAGATCTTCTGGCTCAGTCAGGATTTGCGGCTCTGTTTGCTTCGACAGGTACAGGGAATATTATAATGCTCATCGTTGCATTTATATTATTGTATTTGGCGATCGGTAAAGGTTTTGAACCGTTGTTACTTGTTCCTATAGCTTTCGGCTGTATGCTTGTAAATCTGCCTTTATCTGGAATTATCGAAGGCTTTAACCCTGAAACTAACACGATCGGATTTTTACGAGCATTATATTACGGTGCTGAATTTGAAATTTATCCGATAATAATATTTTTAGGAATCGGAGCTATGACGGATTTCGGTCCGTTGATCGCAAACCCAATAACGTTTTTACTCGGAGCGGCTGCACAATTCGGGGTTTTCGTAGCGTTTATTTCTGCCAACTGGGTAGGAGCTTTAACGCACGGCCTCGTGTCATTCAATATTAAAGAAGCTGCGAGTATTGCAATTATTGGAGGAGCTGACGGCCCAACAAGTATTTATTTGACGGTAATGCTCGGACAGAAACAAATTTTAGGAGCTGTAGCAGTTGCGGCATATAGTTATATGTCATTAGTTCCGTTGATTCAGCCCCCAGTAATAAAATTAATGACCAGCAAAAAGGATCGCGCGATTTTAATGGGACAATTGAGACCAGTTACAAAACGCGAAAAAATTTTATTCCCGATAATTTGTACAGTTGTTTCAGGTTTAATTTTGCCGGCATGTGTTCCGCTGGTAGGCACGTTAATGTTTGGAAATTTATTGCGTGAATGCGGAGTGACTGAGAGATTAAGCCAGACAGCTCAAAACGAATTATTAAATATTACGACGATATTTTTAGGTTTGTCAGTAGGTTCAACGATGGCGGCCGAACAATTTTTAACACCTGCGACGCTCGTAATAATTTGCTTAGGTCTTGTAGCTTTTGCATTCAGCACGGCGGGCGGTTTAGTTTTCGGTCAGATCATGAAAATTTTATCAGGCGGTAAAATTAATCCTATGATCGGAGCTGCCGGAGTCAGTGCTGTTCCTATGGCTGCGCGCGTTGTTCAAAGGGTTGTGCAGCAGGAATATCCCGGACATTTCTTATTAATGCACGCGATGGGACCGAATGTCGCCGGAGTTATCGGTACAGCAGTAGCAGCAGGAGTAATGCTCACACTGTTATCACATTAAAATTTAAATAAAATAAAATATATTTCCGGGAGTTGTGTTTTAAGCTCTCGGAATTTTTTTATTTAATTTATTGTTCCGAATGAAAACGCTGTAAAAAAATTTTTTTGAAAATTCAATATTTTTACTCTTTTAAATTAAATGCTATAATTCGCCGTAATTTTAAATTTTATTTGCAGGAGGTTAATTGACTTGAAAAAATTTATACTTATTGTATCCGCTTTATTTTTAATATTTAGCTGCATGGCTTTGGCTTCAGATTCCGGGAGAAAAATTAAAAATATCAGAGATCTCAAAACCGAAAAATTAGCAGCTCAACGCGGTACAGTCGGGCAATTTATAGCAGAAGAATTATTGGGTGAAAATAAGAAAAAATTATTAACCACTTTTGAAAAATATGTTGATGCCATCGCTGCTTTACGTCAGGGAAAAGTCCGCGCCGTTGTTATGGACGAAATGCCGGCTAAAAGATTTTTAAAGGACGTTGAAGGCTTAATGATAATGAAAGAGGCCATGTCTGAAGAAAATTACGCAATAGGATTCAAAAAAGGCAATAAAGAATTAATCGAACAGGTTAACAAAGCATTAAGCGAAATGAAAGCTGACGGAACTTTAAATAAAATTTTCGAGAAATATTATAACAGCGATGTTTCAGAAATTTCACCGGATGATATAGATTTTAATTTAAATGCTTCCGGCGGTAAATTGGTCGTAGGAACTGAAGCAGGATTCGCACCATATGAATTAAAAGTCGGAAATAGTTTTATAGGCATTGATGTCGAGATGTGCGCTGTTATCGCGAAGAAATTAAATAAAATTCTCGTTATCGAAAATATGAATTTTGATGCCCTTCCGATGGCCGTCTCAACGGGAAAAGTTGACATGATCTGCGCAGGCATCACCGTAACTCCGGAACGCCTCGAAAATATGGACTTTTCAGAAAATTATGTGATTGGTGCTAAACAAGTAGCAGTAATTTTAGCTGAAGATTTCGCAAATGATTAATAAACGTTATGGCGCAAGTCGCGGAGATTTAATTTTATGGGCTTGCGGATTAATTTTAATATTTTTGTTGTATCGTTCCGGATTTTTCACGGCTGAATCATGGCAGGATTTTAACAGGAGATTTTATCAGAACTTCATAAAAGATCAGCGTTATATGATGCTGGTTGATGGGTTGCGCTCAACTATTTTTATGACTGGTTATGCTACGTTAATCGGCGTTGCAGTCGGGTTAATTTTAAGCGTAATCCGTGTAGCACATGCAGGCGGTGCAAATATTCCGCTGTTGAATGCTCTTGCAAATTGTTATATTACAGCTTTAAGAGGCACGCCCGTAATGGTGCAGTTATTAATTTGGAATTTTACAATTTTTGCTTCGGCTCGTGATTTAAATACGGAATATATTGCGATTTTAGCATTTGGATTAAATTCGGGGGCATATATCGCAGAAATTTTCAGGGGCGGAATTGAATCAATTGATCGCGGTCAAATGGAAGCCGCTAGATCTTTAGGCTTAAATTATGGGAGTTCGATGAGGCTTGTAATTTTGCCTCAAGCCATAAGAAACGTTATACCGATGTTGTTTAATGAATTTATTGCGCTCTTAAAAGAAACTTCGGTGGCCGGATATATCGGAATAGATGATTTAACCAGAGCCGGGCAAAATATTCAGGCTTTAACGCTGGAACATTCGCAACCGCTGGTAATGGTCGCAATAATTTATTTAGTTATCGTATTATTTTTAACTCACCTGGTTCGCAGGCTGGAAAAATTTTTAAGTCGAAGCAGAAGGGGGTAAAATTTTAATATGGTGATTGAAGTCGAAAATTTAAAAAAATCATTCGGAAATTTAAACGTTTTGAACGGCATCACAACTGGAATTAACAAGGGCGAAAAAATTGCGGTGATCGGTCCTTCAGGTTCTGGCAAAAGCACTTTTTTAAGATGTCTGAACCGAATGGAAGAGCCGACATCAGGAATAATAAAATTTCATGACGAGGATATTACGTCCCAAAGTTGCGATATAAATAAAATTCGTCGTCATATTGGGATGGTGTTTCAACATTTTTATTTATTTCCGCATTTGACTGTGAGGCAAAATATTACGTTAGCTCCGGTGCAGTTAAAAATTATGACTCAGAAAGAAGCTGATGAGCGTGCAAAATATTTGCTTGATCGTGTAGGTTTAGCCGATAAATTAAACGAGTGGCCTGAGCGTTTATCAGGCGGGCAGAAACAACGTGTAGCGATCGCCCGGGCTTTAGCGATGGATCCGGAAGTATTATTATTTGACGAGCCGACCAGCGCATTAGACCCTGAAATGATCGGCGAAGTTTTAGCGGTTATGAAGGAGCTTGCGGATTCTGGAATGACTATGTATTTAGTTACTCATGAGATGGGTTTTGCGCGTGAAATTTCGGATCGAGTATTATTTATAGATCACGGAATAATTTCAGAAGAAGGAACGCCGGAAGAAGTTTTTGGAAATCCTAAGCAGCCCCGAACGATTGAATTTTTATCGAAAGTGTTAAGACATTAAAAAATTATTTGCCCTGATCAATAAAATAAAAAATAAATTAACGATCAGGGTGTTTTTTTTAGTTTTATGTTTTAAATTTTAATTTGTTCTTTAATGTAACGTTTAAATTTTTTATAACTGAGCCAACCTCCGAATATTCCGCTTATAATTATTTTTGAACACTTGAATTTACCGGCAAATAATAATTTCATAGCATAAATAAAAAGTTTAATCGAGACTTTTAAGCCTGTTTTTATTCCGCTATAAAATATAACATTTATTAAATTATTTCTGTACATGTAAAAAAAATTTGCGAGCCGTTTTTCATCGGTCTGTTCTTCAATTGATAGTCTTGCTACTTCGCGTTTGTGGCAAACTCTGCTTTTTCCGACTAAGAACGCTGGGCCGTAATATTTAGTTAATCTGGTCGTATATTCTGTATCATCGCCCCAAATAAAATAATCTCTGCAAGGCAGTCCGCATTTTTTAAAAGCATCGTAGCGAACTAAAATCGAGACGAAAGTGGCGCAATTAATTTTTAATAAACTTTCTGAAATATATCTGTGCCAATCGGGCATTTTACTAGATTTTGATGGGCTGTAATCTATTGAAGTAAAATTCATCGGGTCTCCTGTTTTCCCAAAAACTGCGCTCGCAAAAAAACTTGCACGTTCATTTTTAGTGATTGATTCGGCCTCACATAAATATTTCAAGCAGTTTATATCTGGTATAGCATCATCGTCCATTATCCATATCCAAGAGGTTTTATCTGGGACGCGTTTTAAGCCTTCGCAAAATCCCCCTGTAGCTCCAGTATTAATTTGCATTTTGACGTAAACAAAATTATTTTTTTGCATATATCCTGATTGTTTTAAAAATTATTCTGTTCCATCAGTGCTGGCATTATCAATTAATATTACGTTGCTTACCGGGTAAGTTTGGGAATATACAGCTTCTAAGCATTCCGATAATAAATCTTTACGGTTATAAGTTACTATTATGCAGGCTACACGGTGAGGTGAGGTGAGGTGAGGTATTGTACACGCTCATTTTACTCTGTCAAGCTCCTTTATTATAAATTTTAAATTAATTCTAGCACAAATATTTTTATTTTTTCATCAACAGCCAGCAGAAAAACGGTCCGCCCGTTAAAGCCGTCAAAACTCCCGCCGGAAGTTCTCCAAAAATTTGTGCTATTCCATCGGCAAATGATAATAAACACGATCCCAACATAAACGAATATATTATTAAATTTTTGTGCGAAGCTCCTATTAAAATGCGCGCTAAATGCGGAATTACTAAACCTACAAAACTTATTATCCCAAATGAACTAACTACAAGCGCAACACTCATCGAACTCGTTATTAATAATATTGCTCGCGTTAATTCTTCATTGATTCCTAAAATTTTGGCGTAATCATTTCCCAATGACATCGCATCCAAACTAGACGAAAATATTAAACCGGAAATTAAAATTATTAATGCCCCAATCCAAATATTTAACGCCGTATTTAAATTTGATCCTGCAAAACTTCCCATTAACCATAAAATTATGCCGTTTAATTTTTCGCCGGCAATTGATTTTATAAACGTTACTCCAGCTGATAAAAATGCATTTACGATTATTCCAGATAAAATAATTTTTTCACGGCCACCGTTAAACGAAATTAAAAATACAAATATTAACGCCGATATTGCTCCGAAAAATGCTCCGGTTAACGCAAAAAATTCACCCGACAAAATTCCAACAGAAGCCCCAAACGCTGCACCCGATGCTATTCCAAGCGTATAAGGTTCGGCCATTGAATTCGATAATAATCCCTGCAAAATCGCCCCGGCCGCCGCTAAAATTCCACCTGCTCCAGCTGAACTCAAAAAGCGCGGTAATCTTATTTCACGAATAATAATATATTCCGGCAAATTTATTTCGTTGGGCTGCGCGAATAATAAAAAATAAACGGCTCGATTAAACGGGATGTCCCATTCACCGAGCGTCATTCGCCAAAATAAAATTATTATGAATAACGTAAATATTAAAATAAATTTCTTATAACATCTCATTAATTCTCTTAATAAAATCTTTCGTAAAATTTTCGTCCTCGCCTAAACCCTTTAAATATTTCGTAATATTTTCATAGCCGTTCGATTTTAAAATATTCAGCCATGATTCAGGATCATCTTCGCCGGCTAAATCGTTATTTGCGTGATCACCTGCTACGATCATTAAGGGCGAAATTATTAAATTTTTTATTTCGGGGTTGGCTTTCAATTTTAAAATTACGTCCTCAATTTTCGGCGCGGCTTCAACTGTTCCCAAAAAGAATTTATTTTTATAATTTTTATCGAGCGCAAACTGCAATAAACTATATAACGCATTAGCAACATGTTCCGGCGTTCCATGTCCCATTAAAATTATGCCCGTGTTGTTGTCGTTAATATATTCCGCAAATCTCGAAGCTAAAATTTTCGCCATCCTCTCGCAGTCTTCATAATTATTTAAAAACGGTCTGCCCAAAATTAATTTATTAAATCCATATTTGCCAGTTAAAATTTTAAACGCGCTCACGACATTTTTAATTTCATCAAATTCCTCGCCCGGAATTAAATGCGTTGGCATGACGTAAACATTTTTAAAGCCTTCGTTATTTAAATCTGCCAGAGCTTGAACGGGTGTCGGAATATTTATATTTTGCTCCTTTAAAATTTTTTTTCGGATAATATTTGACGTAAAAGAGAGCCGGATTTCATAACCTTTAAAATTTTCGCGTGCCGATTCAAATAAATTATTAATTGCTTTACGGGCTTCGGGCATTGATGTCCCGAACGAAATTATTAAAATTGCCTGCTTCTCCTGAGCAAATGCAGACGAAATTAACGAAAATAATAAAAATATTGAAATTGAAAATTTATGCAGCAATGAAAAAACCTCCAAAAAAATTTTTAAATCAAGAGCATTTTATTACGATAATAAATTTAAAAAAACAGGGGGATTATTGAAAATGAAAATTAATAATAAATTCGGAAGCATTTGGGACGAACTGCCAAATTATGAGCGAGATGTTCCAAGAAATTCAGAGGAAGTAACGGACTTTTATGAAGCTGCCGGTTCGAGCGTGCATAAATCTTTAATGACAACTTGGGACAATCATAACGAGCTGATGAAAAAATCTGCTGAATTACGAAAAATTTATAACGATAAAAAATTTATTGAGCAAAAAATTATTGAACATCGCGAAGAACAACGCAGAATTATGGAAGAAGCATCACTCGAAAGAATTAAAGAATCTCAAATGTTTAAGAATTAAAATAAAAAAAATTCCCCGCCTGAAATTTTGACGGGGGTAAACAAAAATTTTTACTTCACTTTTATTTCCGGTTCTGGAAGAGGGATATTTTCTGCTTTATTTTCAGCGTCATTTAATTTTTCTTTTAAATTAGCTTTTTGTTTTGATTTAGCTTCATTTAATTTTTCATTTGGGATGCTTTTAGCTTTGTCCTTAGCGTCGTTTAATTTCTGTTCTGAAACTTTTTTAACACTGTCATCAGCATTTTTTAATTTTTCCTGTTTAGCTTTAGCATTTTCCTTAACGTTGTCAGCTTTATTTTTTGCGTCATTTAATTTTTTCTCCGGGATTTTTTTAGCTTCGTCCTTAGCGTCTTGTAATTTTTCCGGAGCGTCTTGGGCTTTTTCCTGAGCTTTATCTACTTTATCGAGATTGTTATTAATTTTGTTTTCGGCCTCAACGTATTTTTTTGTAACATTAAGCTTCTTCGTACTCGCAAAAGCTCCAGCGCAAACGGATAAAACTATTAACGATACAGCTAACATAAAAATAAAACGTTTCATGTTAAATAAATCCTCCGCAAATATATAAAATTTTCGTAATTATAGCATTTTAAATTTGCATTCAGTATAATTTTTAAATCGCAAAAAATTTTTTAAACAGGAGGTAAATTGATTTTATGAGCAAAAATAAAATTGTTATACTCGGAATTTCTGCGTATTATCATGATTCTGCTGCAGCTATACTCGTAAACGGTCAAATTATTGCAGCCGCCTCAGAAGAAAGATTTACGCGGATTAAAGGCGATTCAAATTTTCCGCATAACGCAGTTAATTTTTGTTTGGAAGCTGCAGACGTAAATATTAATGAAGTTGATTATATAGTATTTTACGAGGACAGCGTTTTAAAATTTGAAAGGATATTGGCATTTGCGCATTTAACTGCTTGGGGGGGGGGG
>CALCEM010000023.1 GCA_937900285.1 uncultured Fretibacterium sp.
AATTTGAATGGCCTCTCTTTTTTGTAACAAAATTTATTAAAAAGGAGCTTGACAATGTAAAATGGACGTGTACAATACCTCACCTCACCTCACCTCACCTCACCTCACCTCACCGAAACCATAATTTTATACTTTCAACAGTTTTGATTTTAATTGCTTCCGTCATAATCGGCACTGTTTTAATGTTCGTGGCTTATTCACTACCGGTCGAACCTATGCGGAAAAACGTTGCTAAATCTATCGACATGATGATGAAGGAAGGGGGCAGAAATTCTTGGGCAGCACTTACTTTAGGAAATCCTTACTCAATAGCCGATGGTTTCACAGATTCTTTAATGTTGAATATAGCAACTTTTAAAAATAATGAATATTCTTCCAAAATACAAAATGCAATGAGTAATCCCTTTTTGAGTTATGAAAATGCTGGCAACAACAGTAATCCACCCTACACAGAAAGAACCTCTACAACAGAGAATCTATATAATTCATTAAAAAACAAAAATGAAGATAAAATGTTCGTAAATACATATTCAAGATATTGGCATGGTTATCTCATAATACTTAAGCCTTTATTAATTTTTTTTAGTGTTTCGAGTTTGCGAATACTTAATTTCGTTACGCAATTTTTAATAATATCTTTAATAATTTTAAAACTAGCTGAGGTAACTAATTCAAAATACTCTTTAGCTTTCTCTATCTCTTTACTCACTATTGATCCAATTTCTACAGCCGTTTGTTTTCAATATTCAACGGTTTTTTATATTTGTTTATTAAGTATTTTAATTATACTTTTTAAAAATAATTCACTCCTAACTAGTAAAAAATACTTTGATTTCTTTATGATTGTCGGAATATGTACGTCTTTTTTTGATTTTTTAACTTATCCTTTTGCTTCACTTGGCTTTCCGACAATATTCTTTTTACTAATAAACAAAGATATTGGCTTGAAAAATAAAATATATAAAATGTTAAAATTTGCTTTAGCTTGGGGAATAGGTTATATAGGCATGTGGTTTGGTAAATGGATTGTTGCTTCAATAGTAACTAATGAGAATGTTATACTTAACGGGTTAAATTCGGTTATTTTCAGAATTAATGGTGTTCGTGCTGATTATGGCGGTGCTATTACTTGGGAATGGGCTTTTTCTCACTTTAAAGATATAAAAGGCTTTCAAACAATTATTTTTATGTTTTTTGTCTCTGTGTTTGTTACCTTTTTTTCTTTATTTGTTTCGCTAAGAAAACATAATATATCTTTGAAAGAAATATTGCCGCTTGTTTTAGTGTCCTTATATCCATTTATTTGGTATGCCATTGTTCAAAATCACACGATTATTCACTATTTCTTTACACATAAATTACTTTCAGTTACAGTATTTGCTGTGTTATGCATAATTATTAAATGTACAGGAGATAAAAATTTTAATGCTCAACAAATTAGATGATATTGCCATATTGATTCCGTGTTATAACGAAGCCGTTACTATTGAAAAAGTTATAAAAGATTTTAAAAATTATTTACCCGAAGCAAAAATTTATGTTTATGATAATAATTCCGTTGATGACTCCGCTTCAATCGCTCAAAATGCTGGGGCTATAGTTAGGCACGAATTTCAACAGGGTAAAGGCAACGTCGTCCGCAGAATGTTTCAGGATGTTGACGCTAAATGTTACATTATGGCCGATGGCGATGACACTTATCCGGCTGAAGATGCTCCAGAAATGGTAAATTTAATTTTAAATAATAATGTCGATATGGTCATCGGCGATCGTTTGTCGTCAACTTATTTCACCGAAAATAAACGCAGATTCCATAATTTTGGTAATACGCTCGTAAGAAATTTAATTAATTACATCTTTAAATCAAACGTCCGCGATATTATGACAGGTTACAGGGCTTTCAGTTATCGTTTTGTAAAATCTTTTCCTGTCGTTTCGCAGGGCTTCGAAATTGAAACGGAAATGACTATACATGCAATTGATAAAAATATGAGCCTCCAAAATAAAATAATTTATTATCGCGATCGACCAAAAGGAAGCACATCAAAATTAAATACTTTTTCGGACGGCTTCAAAGTTATAAAAACGATCTTGCATTTATTTTGTGATTACAGACCGTTTTATTTTTTTAATATAATTTCGTTCGTGCTGGCTTTATTATCAATTTTATTTTTTATTCCAGTCTTTAATTCTTATCTCAAAACTGGACTTGTTGAAAGATTTCCAACGCTGATTATTTGCGGTTTCGGAATGACTGCGAGTATTTTAGCGTTTTTTTCTGGTATGATCCTACAGACAATTAAGCATAAAGAGCGCAGAGAATTTGAATTTAAATTACAGCAAATTAATCACTGGTATAAAAATTTTATGTAAAAAGGCGGTTGAAAAATTTTGAACACTAATTTCGGACACACGGACATAATTGATCAGGGATCAGGGATCAGGGATCAGGGATCAGGGATCAGGGATCAGGGATCAGATCAAGATCATGAGCCGTTAATCAGCGTTTTAGTTACAGTTTACAACGTCGAAAAATATTTAAATAAATGCGTCGAAAGCATAATTAATCAAACTTATAAAAATCTCGAAATAATTTTAATTGATGATGGTTCAACAGACAGCTCTCCGAAAATTTGCGATGAATACGCTCAAAAAGATTCCAGAATAAAAGTTATTCATAAGAAAAACGCCGGCGTGTTTGCGGCAAAAAATTCTGCTCTGGATATTTCAACAGGTGATTTTATAGGATTCGTTGACTCCGATGACTATATAAAACCGGAAATGTATTCACGACTTTATGAATTATTAAATAATAATAATGCCGATATGGTTATTTGCGGTTTTTTTGATATTAACGAAGACGGAAGCACCGTAAACTGTTACGAAGGGGTCAGTGATCCAGATAAATACATTAATCCAGATAAACAAGAATTGATCTCACAATATGAAGCATTTAAAAGAATGGATAAGCCTATAGCCTTAGTCGTAACATGGAGCAAATTATATAAGGCTGAAATATTTAAAAATTTCCGTTTCGAAGGTGGATTAATTCACGAAGATACTTTGGCATTACACAGAATAATAAATGAATGCCAGAGAATTTTTTTTACTCCTGAAAAATTGTATTTTCATGTAAATAGAGCAGGCAGCTTGACCAATGAAATTAATAAATATTTTAATTCAAGACATTTTTATGAAATTACGCAAATTTTCTCGAAGCGTCATAAATTTTTTTTAGAACGCCGAATGTTTGAATTTTCAGATAAAGCCAAAAGAATTTTATATTCAACTTTACGAAAAGAATTATTAAGAACAAGCTATTTAAAACATATTGGAGTGTTTAATTACGCAATTATCAATTATTTAAAAATGTGTATGGACTTCAGAGGCCAGAATAAAATATCAAATGTCACAATTTTATTTAAATGTGTGCTAAAAAATATTATTGATAGTATATTGAACAGGTTACCTAATTATTAATTTAATAATTTAAATTAAATTAAACTCCTCCCGTTAAATTCGACAGGAGGAAATTTTTTATAATATTACCGAAATATAATTTTTCGCAAATTCTACTACATGGCCGCCGAATAATCCCATTAAAATAGCTCCAGTGCTTAATAATAATAATGGCAGTTTCATTTTTAAAGGCATGTCAAAAGGTACTACCATCGAATAGTCATAACCTTCACCGGGAAAAAATGCATCAGTGACTATCGGCAACAAATATCCTGCCGTTAATAATGCGCTGATCATTAAAATTATTATTCCAAATATACCGGTATATCCCAAATTTAAAGCCCCTAAAGCCATATACCATTTTGCAACAAATCCTCCAGAAATTGGCAAACCTATTAAAGAAATTGATGCAAGCCCAAAACATGTCATAGTAACAGGCAACTCTTTGCCCACTCCTCTTAATTGATCCGCATAATGATACGTTGAACCCTGTAACGCAAAATAAATTACTACACCTGCACTCAAAAATAAACAGCTCTTCGCCATCGCATGTGAAGCAATTTGTATCACTGCACCCGTTATTCCGTCCGAATTTAATAACATCATCGCAAATACTACGTATGAAACTTGACTGACCGATGACCAGGCTATACGCTTTTTTAAATG
>CALCEM010000024.1 GCA_937900285.1 uncultured Fretibacterium sp.
GGGGCAAATTTTAAACCTGTCAAATTATTTAAAATCCTTGAATTTAACGGCAAAAATAAAAAATAAAATAACAAAATAAAATAATAAAATTCCCGAAGCATAAAAACTCCGGGAAAATTTTTTTTATGTTTTATTTAAGCATCCTTTATTAATTCGTGCCATTCCTTGATGGATTTTAAATTTAAATTGTCCTGAGCATTCTCATCAGAATTTTTCATTAAAATTATTCCTTCGATCGCAGAACGTGCAGCCGCCAACGTCGTAACATATGGAATTTTTGCGCGAACCGCTTCACGGCGTAACAAACTCCCGGCACCTGTAAAAGCTTTTTCGCGAGGTGTATTAATTATCATTTGAACTTCTCCATTAATAATTAAATCCTGAATGTCCGGACGGTTTTTGCCAATTAAAACGGATTCAACGCCAGAATTATTTAAAGCCTCGTGAGTTCCTTTTGTAGCAAAAATTTTAAAGCCAGCTGAAATATATTTTTTTGCAATCTCCGAAATTTCCGGCTTATCACGATCGCTCACAGCTATTAAAATATTTCCGGATAATGGCAATTTTGATCCCGCTGCTTCTTCCGCTTTAAAAAATGCTTCGCCCGCATCCTGCGAAATTCCTAATACTTCACCAGTCGAACGCATCTCAGGTCCTAACACCGGGTCAACTTCCTGGAACATGTTAAACGGAAATACAGATTCTTTTACGCCGTAATACGGGATATTTTTTTCCGGCAAATTTTCAAGCGGAGATTTTAATCCCGTAATATCTTTTGTGATCGCTTCGAC
This sequence comes from uncultured Fretibacterium sp., assembly GCA_937900285.1. Taxonomy (GTDB): domain Bacteria; phylum Synergistota; class Synergistia; order Synergistales; family Aminobacteriaceae; genus JAFUXM01. The sequence goes on from CALCEM010000024.1 coordinate 792, forward strand.
TGCCAAAGGAACCATTTTTATTCCGCAGACTTTTGACACAAGCGGAACGGTTCTGGAGGCTCTTGGATTTGCTTCAAGCACAAAAATTTTATTGTTCTCGATCGCGTATTGAATATTCATCAAGCCTACAACGTGCATCGCTTCAGCTATTAAGCGCGTATATTTTTTTATTGTGTCGAGATGTTCCGAACTTATGTGCCTCGATGGAATTATACAAGCCGAATCACCCGAATGTATCCCGGCCAGTTCAATATGTTCCATTACAGCCGGTACATATGCGTGAACTCCATCGCAAATTGCATCCGCTTCACATTCGAGAGCGTGATTTAAAAATCTGTCGATCAAAATCGGACGATCAGGCGTAACTCCTACAGCAGCATTTACATAATTTTTTAAATCCTCTTCGGTGTAAACAATTTCCATCCCGCGACCGCCTAAAACATAACTCGGACGAACCATAACGGGATAACCGATTTTATTTGCAATTTTCACGGCCTCTTCAAAATTTACGGCTGTACCGGATTCGGGCATCGGAATATTTAATTTATCCATGACATTTTTAAAGCGTCCGCGATCTTCAGCGAGATCAATTATTTCGGGTGAAGTTCCCAAAATTTTCACACCGTTTTTCTCAAGTTCACTCGCTAAATTTAAAGGCGTTTGCCCTCCAAACTGCGCAATTACTCCGATCGGATTTTCTGCCCTGTAAATGCTTAAAACATCTTCAAGCGTTAAAGGCTCAAAATATAATTTATCCGATGTATCGTAATCTGTTGAAACTGTTTCGGGGTTGCAATTTATAATAATCGTCTCGAAGCCCAATTTTTTTAAACTCTGAGCAGCATGCACGCAACAATAATCAAACTCAATGCCCTGCCCTATTCTGTTAGGACCTCCGCCGAGTATCATAATTTTTTTATTGCTCGAAATTTTATTATTTTGATTCGGTTCAGGGTTATACGTCGAATAATAATAAGCTCCCGAATCAGTTCCGCTCACGTGAATACCGTCCCAAGTTTCGACAATATTTAATTTTTCGCGCTGAGTTCGTATGCTGTCCTCTGAAACGTTTAATAATTTACTCAAATATTTATCCGAAAATCCATCGCGTTTAGCCTGCTTTAAAATTTCATCCGGTAAATTTTTATTTTTATACTTTAAAATATTTTCCTCTTCGTTTACGAGTTCGAGCATTTGATTTAAAAAATATTTCTTGACGTGAGTAATATTATAAATTTCATCGACGCTTACATTTTTGCGCAATGCCTCGTAAATTATAAAATATCTCTCGCTTGATGGCTCCTCCAATAATTTCAATAATTCCGATTTATCCAGCTCGTTAAAATTTTTTGCGAACCCTAAACCGTAGCGATCTTTTTCGAGTGAGCGTATTGCCTTTTGGAACGCCTCTTTAAAATTCCGTCCGATGCTCATAACTTCTCCGACCGCCCGCATTTGAGTCCCTAATTTATCTTTTACGCCGTGAAATTTTTCAAAAGCCCAGCGCGCAAATTTTACAACGACATAATTCCCACCGGGTTTATATTTATCGAGAGTTCCATATTTTCCGCATTTAATTTCATCGAGAGAAAGCCCTGCCGCCAATTTAGCCGAAACTAAAGCGATCGGGAATCCTGTAGCCTTTGAAGCTAATGCAGAAGAGCGCGAAGTTCTCGGATTAATTTCAATCACGATCACGCGTCCTGTTTTTGGATCGTGAGCAAATTGGACATTTGTACCGCCGATCACGCCGATATGTTCAACAATTTTATAAGCTTGTCTTTGTAATTCGGCCTGTAAATTTTCATCAATCGTCAACATCGGAGCAACGCAAAATGAATCACCCGTATGCACTCCCATAGGATCAACGTTCTCAATAAAACACACGGTGATCATATTATTATTTTTATCGCGGACAACTTCCAGCTCCAGCTCTTCCCAGCCTGAAACACTTTCCTCAACTAAAACTTGATGCACAAGGCTAGCCTGTAAACCACGTTCGCAAACCGTTTTTAATTCTTCGCGATTGTAAACAAGTCCGCCGCCTGCTCCGCCCATCGTGTAAGCTGGACGCAAGACAACAGGATATTTTAATTTTTCGGCGATCTTCAAAGCTTCATCAACTGAATAAGCAACTTCAGATTTTGCCATGTCGATGCCGAGTAATTCCATTGTCTTTTTAAATTCGATTCGATCTTCTCCGCGTTCTATTGCATCGGCCTGAACTCCTATAACCTGAACATTATATTTTTTTAAAATCCCGGCTTTATTCAGTTCGGCGCATAAATTTAAACCTGACTGCCCTCCCAAATTCGGTAATAATGCGTCCGGTTTTTCCTTCGCGATAATTTTCTCAAGCCTCGAAACGTTCAACGGCTCAATATAAGTAATGTCTGCCATTTCGGGATCAGTCATAATCGTAGCAGGGTTTGAATTTACCAAAATAATTTTATATCCGAGCGATCTTAATGCTTTACATGCCTGAGTCCCGGAGTAATCAAACTCACAAGCCTGACCAATTACGATCGGGCCTGAACCAATTATTAAAATTTTATTAATATCTTTACGTTGCGACATAAATTTAAATTATTCACTCACTTTTTCATCTTTTTCATCTTCGTTTTGAATTTGAGGTGTTATAATGTCCTCACTGGTTTCAAAATTATTTCCAGCTTCTTCAACCTCTGAGATATTTTCAGCTTCAAGCTTCGGCTCTTCAACTTTTACATCGTCAGATTTAATTTCATCTGTTCCCTCTGCTTCCTCTGCTTCTTTTACTTCCTCGACTTCTTCAACCTCTGGAATATTTTCAGCTTCAAGCTTCGGCTCTTCGGTTTTCACATCGTCAGATTTAATTTCATCTGCTTCCCCTGCTTCCTCTGCTTCTTTTACTTCTTCGACTTCTTCAACCTCTGAAATATTTTCAGCTTCAGGCTTCGGCTCTTCAACTTTTACATCGTCAGATTTAATTTCATCTGTTCCGTCCTCTTCAGGCTCATCCAAAATTATTTCAGGCATCTTTAACGTATCTTCTTCCGGCTTTTCCTCGTTGACTTTTGCGAATAACGAAGGGTCATTTATTATTACTTGTGCTTTTGACATTAAACCGGCCTGGAAATCGTTCAACCTCTGACGCTCCTCTTGTTGCTGCAACAACGCGCGAATATCTGAGCTTACTTCATCATAAGTGTCTGTACGTTCCGGGACGTATTCAGTTTTTAAACCGACACCATAATCACCGCTGGAAATTTCAAAAACGTTACTAAGCTGGCCAACATCCAACGAATCAAGAATTTTTAACGCTCCGCCGGAAATTGTATCTGCTCTCAAAAATACAGGCTCATGCGTAATATTTAAAAGTTTATCCCCGCTGGTTCTGTTTGCTACAACGTCCCAAGATTCTCCGCCAGAAATTTCAGAATAAAATTTTTCCGCTTCAGCCTCATCCGAAAAATCCGCCAGATGAATCATATAACCAGCCGGCTTTATATATACAAAATTTTTCATTGAGTCGTAAAATTCAAGAGCTTTGTCCTCGCTCACATCAATTTCTCCGATCGCTTCGTTCACTAAAATATTCACGGCCATCTGACGGGCTAAATTTTTGCGATAATCCTCGCGCTTAATTCCTGCGTTTGCCAAATACTGATAAAAAGTTTCACGCGTCGGGTAATATCTGTCCGCATATGCTTTCATTGCCGCCTCAGCTTCAACATCAGTTACTTTTATTCCGCGATCCTCAACTTCTTTATTTAATTGAGATTCCAAAATTGCCTGATCTAAAACTGATTGATAAATTACGGCCATGTCAAGCGAAGCAATATTACGACCTGAATAATTTTCAAGATAATTTCTTCTGCGGCGCTCAAGTTCAGAACGCATTAAAGAACGGCCATTAATTTGAGCGACTTCATAATCCGTCATTGTTCCATCTGCGTTCACTCCGGGACTTCTGCGAGTGCCTCTGCCTTCGTACATTAAAAACGTTGAAAGCAAAAACGCAATAACAATTATTATCATGATCCATTTCATTTGAGTTCTTAAAAATTTCATCATGACTTTATTATTTTCTCCTTTTGTGCAAAATTTTTTTTATTTTTTAATCAAACGCAAATTTTAACATATACGATTTTAATTTATATAATTTATACATCTGCTAAACTTTCACCGGATTTAATTACGACTTCCAGCGGGATTTTTTTGGAGTATACATCTTTCATAACGTCGCTTAAAATTTCGCCAGCCTCGTTTACATTTTCGCGAGAACATTCGCAAATTAAAGAGTCATGAACCTGCAAAAATAATCCGTCTGAAAATTTCGAACCTGAAAAATTTATCATTGCAATTCTCGCAATATCCGCTGCTGTGCCTTGAACAGGACTATTTATTAAAGCTCGATCCAACGCTAAACCCTTCGCAGGAATTTCATTTACTGGACGAATGCGCCCGGAAAAAGTTTGCGTATAACCTTTTGTTTTTGCTTCCATAACAATATTTTTTATAAATTCGTTTATGCCGGGAAATGCTTTAAAATATTTTTCAATTATAGTCTTTGCTTCGGCTCTGGAAATATTCAAACGTTCAGCAAGCCCGAAAGATTTCATGCCGTATAATAATCCGAAATTTATCATTTTTGCCGTTCGTCTCAATTCCTGCGTAACAAATTCCGATGAAACTCCAAAAACCCAAGAAGCCGTTTCAGTATGAACATCAGTATTATTTTTGAATGCTTCAATTAATTTTTTTTCGCCCGATAAAAATGCTAACACTCTTAACTCAATTTGAGAATAATCAGCAGATATAAAAATATTTTCCGGCTCAACTGGAATTAAACCGGCTTTTATTTTTTCGGCCCATTTCCCGGCAGCAGGGATCGTCTGTAAATTTGGATCGTGACAGCTTAAACGCCCGGTCCCGGTGCTCGAAGCTTCAAAATTTGGGTGAATAATATTATTTTCGTCAGCATATTTCATAAAAGGTATTACGAAACTGTTTAACATTTTTGATAATTCACGGTGTTCGAGAATTAAAGACGGTACATCATTGGGATATTCTGTTAATTTTTCGAGTACATTCGCTTCAGTTGAAAATGATTTACCTTTTTTGACGCTCGGAACATAATTTAATTTTTCAAATAAGAGCCATGAAACTTGTTGCGGAGAATTTATATTTATTCGCAGTCCTGTTAAATTTATGATTGTCGTTTCAATTTCTTTTACACGCGCTTCCAGTTCGATATTTAAATTTTTGAAATGCTGCATATTAATTTTAATTCCGTGAGAAGCCATTTTATTTAAGATCGGTAAAATTGGTTTATCGATTTTTTCCATTACGTTGCGCAAATCTTTAAAATTATCTATTTCGTTATTTAATCTTGCGGCAGTCTTTAATAATAAATTTCCCGGCTCATTGGAATTTTTAATATTATTATTTACGTCATCGAATTTTTTACCGGCAACATCAGGATGTAATAAATAATATGCCGTTCTCAAGTCGAACACATCATTAATATTTAAATTTGGATTTCGTAATAATTCGTTTTTTAAATCGCACGTAATTATTTTTTGAGCTGGATATTTTAATTTATATTCGTGATGATATTCCGTAAAATTGTCCTGTAATTCAAATTCCGGATTAATTTTTTTTAGCACTCTGTTAAGCCTCAAACCTGAAGCCAATTCAATAAATTTATTTAAATCTGATTCAGCGTTAAAAAGCTCGTGTAAAAATTTTTTTTCGTCCAGAACATTTAAATTTAATTGCGTTAATTTCTTTATTTCTAAAACGTCATTGAGCGTAAATTTTTCGAGTTTGCTACGTAAATTTTTTTGAACTTTGTCCAGTGAATTATAAATATTTTCTATGCTGCCAAATTCAGAAATTAATTTTTTTGCTCCAACTTCGCCGATGCCTTTAACGCCCGGAATATTATCGGATTTATCGCCGGTTAAAGCTAAATAGTCAGCCATCAAATTAGATTTAAAACCGTATTCGCTTATAAATTTTTTCTGGTCGTAAATTTCTGCCTGAGATATTCCGTTAATTGTCGGTCTGATCATAATAATTTCATCGTCCAAAATTTGTAATAAATCTTTATCCGATGATAATACTGCTACTTCATGGCCGGAATTTTTTATAATTTTTGCAGCAGAGCCAATAATGTCATCAGCTTCGACATTTGGAACTGATAAAACATAACATCCCCAAAATTTTAATAATTCCTGTAATATCGGCAATTGTATTTTTATGTCATCGTCTAAAGGTTTACGAGTTGATTTATATTCCGTGTAAATTTCGTGTCTAAAATTTTTACCTCCAGCATCGAAAGCTATTAATTTATAATCCGGTTTAAATTCGTCGCAAACTTTGAACAGCATATTAAAAAAACCTGTTATCATTCCTGTAGGAGTTCCGTCCGGTGCGTTTAATTTTATATTGATTGCGTGAAAAGCCCTGTGCGCTAAACTGTGACCGTCAACTATTAAAATTTTCATGTGCGAAATTTTCACCTAAATCTGAATTTATATTTATATTTATTAAATTGCGTTAAATTATATCTGTTGAGCTTAAAAAATTTTTTATAATATGCAAATGAATTTTAAGAGTTTCAGCGAGTTTTTAAAGAATACTGCAAATTGTGACCGGGAATTTTTACACGAGGAGGATATTTATAATTTAATACCTTCAGTTTATGCGTTTGCTAATTCGTCAGGCGGTTTTATTATTTTTTACGGGACGATGCCGGAATTAAATATTAATAATATAAATTTTGAAATTCAAGAATTTAACGAGAGCGAACCGGATGAAAATGAAAATAAAATTTTTATAATTCAAGTATATCCAGCTGAATATTATAAACGTCCGCTGATCTTTAATAATAAAGTTTATAGGCGCGTTGAAGGAATAAATTTAATTTCAAATAATATTTCGCGTTTGCACATGGCCGGAATTAATACGAGCTTTTACAAGTCAGATGAAATTATAAAAAGTGCTGTATTAAATTTTGAAGATGTAAATAATTTTAGAAATTTAATTTTAAAAAATAATCCCGAATTTAAATTTTATTCTGAAAAGGAATTTTTAAAACGCTCCTTTATATGTTCGGGAAAATTTCTAACGCAAGCAGGTTTTTTAATGTTCGGGCATGACAGCATAAATATTAACGTTGAAATTATTTTAAATATAAATAAAAATATTACGAGTTTACGCGCCGGAAATTTATGGCAGGGATTTTATAACATGCTCCCAAAATTAATTTTAAAGCTCTCGAATAATTGCGCAAATGCCGTCCGAGAAATTTTTTTAAATGCTCTGATTCATTCGGATTATAATAATTATCATTACGCCGGCCATGAAATTAAAATTAATATCGAAATATATAACGAAGAAAACGAAAATTTAAATAATCCCGTTATAAAAATTATTAATCCCGGTTTAGTCATGTCGTTTAATGAAAATGAAAGCGTCTGCAGAAATTTAAGGCTAATGAAAATATTTAAACTGCTGACGAAAAATAAAAATAAAAAGTCCGGCATGAAAATTATAAGAGATTACGATCAAAATTTTAAATATGAACTCGACATGTTAAATTTTTATACGATCGCAAAATTAAAATTAGAATCAATCGAAGACGAAAAAATTATTTTACCCGCTCCCAAAATTTTATAGTTTGAATTTAAAAACTTTAATGCGATTTTGGATTTACATTTTTAATGACGGCTGATAAAATTTGCGTTAAATTAAGTTTGACTCTTATAATTTTTAAGGAACGGAGCAAAAAAAAAGTTGTTCAGATATAAAAAATTATTTTCGTGTTTAATATTTATATTGCTTTTCAGTTTAACATTATTAAATCCTGATGAATCGCACGCAGCTAAAAAGAAAAAACATTACGAGGACTGGCGCGGAGTTGCTGCTGACATGGCTCTTGAATTTAACGGGGCAATTGAGAACGTGAAATCCGGAAATTTTCAAAGAGCTTACGATCATGTAAACGATGCGTATTTTAAATATTATGAGGTTCAGGGCTTCGAACGTAGCGTATTACACGGAATTTCAAACACGCGAGTAAATCATATTGAAGCAGAGTTTGGAGACATAAAATTATCATGTTTAAAAGCTCGTGACGGAAATGAAATTAATATTGACAGCGTCATGAAGCAGATTGAAGATTTAAAAATAAAAGTTTATAAAGATGCTTTAGTGCTTGATGGAATTGTCGGGGTTGATGAACCTGACTCAGAAGGCGAAAAAATTTACACTGATACGCAAATTCCAAGACCTGATTTTGTTGTTGCAAATTTACCGGCTCAAACCGAAACAAAAATTACTGAACCTGAAAAAACTTCAACAGCTCCGGCAAAAAAAGCTAATCCCGTTAGCCGCGATTGGTTGACATTTATAACAGCTTTCGGATTATTAGTGCGCGAAGGACTCGAAGCAATTTTAGTAATTGTTGCGATCGTTGCGTATTTAATCAAGACTGGAAATAAAGAAATGTTAAAGGGAGTTTATTTGGGATCATTTGCTGCGATTTTGGCGAGTGTTTTATTAGCTTGGTTCTTGGAATACATGATGGGAGATGCCAGCGGAGTAGCTCGCGAATTGTTAGAAGGCTGGACGATGTTTTTAGCTGTAGCAGTTTTATTTTATGTCAGTAATTGGATGCTTTCGAAGGCTGATAATATTGCTTGGGAAAATTATATTAGCGGAAAAGTTCAGCAGTCAATCGATTCAAAATCCCAATGGACTTTAATTTTTGCTGCGTTCATTGCAGTAATGCGTGAAGGAGCAGAATTAATTTTATTTTACGAGGCAGCATTTACCGGAGGAATGAGCAATCCTGTTTATATAGCTTACGGAATTGCGGCGGGGGTTGCGGTTTTGGTAGCTGTTTGGGTAGCATTTAGATATTTCAGCGTAAAACTTCCGTTGAGAGCATTTTTCTTATTTACGAGCATTTTATTATTTTTAATGTGCATCTCGTTCATGGGTAAAGGCGTAACGGAATTAACAGAGGCTGATGTGATCACAGGACGCACGACTATTCCGGCGATGAAAGGTTTTTCAATTGAGATTTTGAGCATTTACGACCGCGCAGAAACTTTAATCCCTCAGATTATGCTCGTAATCGCTTCGTTATGGATTTTAATTCCGCATTTGTTCAAGAAAAAGAATAAACCGGAAAATTCAAAATAAAAAAATGATAAATACTCCGTCTGATTAAGAAATAAAAAAATTATCGCGGAGAATTTATAAATTAAAAATTTTATTTCAGGAGGTAAACTCTTAAATGAAAAAATTGTTATTGGCAGTATTCGTTTTAAGTTTGTTGGTTGCTTCGGCTTTTGCAGCTACCCAGCCGGCTCCCGTTTCAATGAAGCCCGGTGAAGCAGGATTCGCAGAAATTCCGATCGGCGAAGAAAAAGAAGTCGGACCTTACACAGTTGCGGCAGTATATTTCCAGGCTGTTGACATGTATCCAGCTGGTAAAAACCCCTCAAAAGAAGATTCAGACATGCATCTTGAAGCAGATATTCATTTAAAGAGATATGATGCGATGATGTATGGATTTGGTTCAGGCGATAACATTTGGCCGGCATATTTGACCGTAAAATATCAAATCATGACCCCAGACAAGAAAAATGTAATCATGGAAGGATCATTTATGCCAATGAACGCAGACGATGGCCCGCATTATGGATGCAATGTCGCAAAAGGTTTAAAGGTTGGCAAATATAATTTACGTTTCATAATTGAGCCTCCGACGGATTATTTATTACACACTGATGATGAGACCGGTGTACCAGCGAAAGGCAACGCAAAAGAATTTTTCAAAACTTGGACAGTAGATTTTAATTGGAATTACACAGCAGAACAATTAGCCGAATAATTTTAATTTTAATTAATTTAATTTATATTAATATCGGTTAGTATAAAATTTCGCGGGGGCTTTGTGAAAAAAGTGCATTGCTCCCGTAATTTTTGTTATAGAGGAGTGATTAAAATTCTTAAATATCTTGTAGCAGTCACATTTGATTTAAATACATTCGCAATTTTAAGCGGAATATTATTGAGCTGTTCGAGGCCGAAAAAAATTATAAAATACGCGAATATAACCGGGTTTATGTTGGGTTTAATAATATTTTTATACAGGCTTTCAGATCCAAAAGGGACAAATTTATTTTTGATGAGCTTTAACCGCTGGTTGTTGGTCGCAGTGGCAGGAGTTTCGATAATAGCAGTAATAATATTTTTGCTGAACAATAAAAAAATTTCGTTATGGCCTTTAAGTTTATTAATAATTTTGTCATTGATGTCCATAACTCCGCCGATTTTGCAATACACTCGCGAATTTGTATATTTTGGAGAATCCGGAATCAGTTCTAACGCTATGTTACGGGCTTTAGGTTTTTGCTTGGGTTTAATTGCGTGCTTTTTAATAAGTTTGAGCGCGTTTGAAGTTCATAAAGCTCTGAAATCAGAAAAATATAAATTTATATTCGCGTTAATTTCAATAATAATTTTTTCGCTTGAGTATATTTCATCAGCAATTTCAGCATTACAGAGATTAAAAATAATTCCGTTGAGTGATTTTGTATTTGATTTGATGATCTGGCGCGGAGAAAATTCTAACGCGTTTATATTTGCTCAAATAATTTTATGCGTTGTAATGTTGATTTTTGTAATTTTTACGCATTTAAAGCCGGTTGGAAATTTTGCGAACAATGCATTATTACGGAAGGAGAAAGCAAAATTAAGAAATTCCCGCCGTTGGTCATGGAGCTTATTAATTTGGTGTGCAGCTTCGATTTTTATAATAATAGTGCTGCATTATTACGACACAAAACCGCCTGCAGAAGTTGAGCCGGAAAGTTATACGCTTGAAAATAATATTATTTCGATTCCATTGGAACAAGTAGGAGACGGACATTTACATAAATTTTTATTTAAATCGCCCGGAGGTTTCAACGTTAAATTTTTAGTTGTGAAAAAACCCATCGGGACATCTTACGGTTTGGGTTTAGATTGTTGCGAAATATGTGGGGTCGCTGGATATTTTGAACGCGGAGATGAGATCGTGTGCAGACGTTGTGATGTCGTCATGAATAAAAACACCATAGGATTTAAAGGTGGCTGCAATCCTATACCGTTCGAATACAGCATAAAAAATAAAATAATTTATATAGATGTTAAAGAATTGATTAAGCATGAGAGGAGGTTCAAATAAAAATGTTTTTCCGAATGATCTTAAGAACTTTAATCCGGCAGAAATCAAAAATGTTTATGATCGCTTTCACTGTTATTTTAGGTGTTTCATTATCTACAGCAATGATTAACGTAATGCTCGGAGTTGGAGATAAAGTTAACAGAGAGTTAAAAGTTTACGGCGCAAATATTACGGTGAAACATAAAGACGCGGCTTTAATGGGCGAATTATACGGACTCGGAATAAACGATAAATTTTTATATGAAGAGGATGCGCTGAAATTAAAAACTATATTTTGGGGCTTTAATATTTTGGATTTTGCTCCGGTTTTGGAAGGTTCTGCGGTTCTAAATATTCCCGGTAAAAATATAAATTCCAGAGTTCAAATTATGGGGACATGGATCGACAAACATATTATTTTGCAGACTGGCGAAGAATTAAACACGGGCTTAAAAAATTTGCGCACATGGTGGGAAATAAATGGCAACTGGTTCGATGATAATAATAAAAATTCTGTCATGATCGGTAAATTATTGGCCAGCAAAAATAATATACATGTTGGAGATGCTTTAACACTTTCGCAGAACGGCGTGAAAAAAAATTTAATCGTTAAAGCAATTTTTAACGACGGCGGAGATGCTGATGAAAAAATTTTAATTGATCTGGAGACTGCTCAGGAATTATTAAATTTACCCGGAAAAATTTCAAGTATAGAAGTTTCAGCGCTGACAACTCCCGATAATGATTTAGCCAGAAAAGCGGCGCAAGACCCCCGAAGTTTATCGCCTGATGAATATGAGACTTGGTATTGTACGGCGTATGTCAGTGCGATATGTCATCAAATTCAGGAAGTTGTACGCGATGGAGTTGCGCGGGCGGTTCGGCAAGTTGCGGAATCCGAAGGAACAATTTTAAATAAAACTACTTTGCTGATGGTGCTAATTACAATTTTAAGCTCGATCGGTTCGGCTTTAGCGATTTCAAATTTAATAACGGCCAGTGTAATAGAGCGCAGTCAGGAATTAGGATTATTGAAAGCACTCGGCGCATATAATTGGCAAATTGCTTTATTAGTTTTATGTGAAGTAATGTTAACGGGATTTATCGGCGGAGTCATCGGCTATTTTATCGGGATAGGGTTCGCGCAGATAATAGGTCAAACAGTTTTCGGATCGTATATTGAAATTGCACAAATGGTAATTTTGATAATCGCAATAATATTATTTTTCGTTACGTTATTGGGAAGTATTCCAGCGATAAGATATTTAACGGCGTTAAAACCTACGGAGGTACTTCATGGCAAATAATAAAATAAAAATGTATTTGAAAATGGTTTCAAGTTCTTTAATCCGTCGTGCTTCACGTTTAATAATTGCGGTGCTGGCCATAGTGATCGGAGCGACAATTTTATCGGGACTGGTTACTATTTATTACGATATTCCCGAACAGTTAGGGCGCGAGTTCAGATCGTACGGAGCGAATTTAATAATTTTGCCTCGCGGTGATAATAAAATTACTGAGGAGAATTTGAATTATTTAAAAAATTTAATTGGTTCTGAAAAAATTGTCGGCATGGCTCCATATAGATACCAGACTGTAAAAATTAATGAGCAGCCGTATATTATTGCCGGAACGGATTTAATTGAAGCCGAAAAAAATAGCCCGTTCTGGTACATCGAAGGCAGATGGGGAAAAAGTTCCGAACCTGATAACGTCATGATCGGCCATGAGATCGCGCAGACTTTAAATTTAAATATTGGCGATTCGTTTACGGTTCAAGGTGTTAAATTTGGAGAACAGGCAGAAGCATCAAATCAAAATTATTCAGCTGAAGAAAATTTAAAACGCGACATAGCCAGCCAGAATTTTAGCAAAAAATTTCATGTCATCGGGATCGTAACGACTGGAGGAGCTGAAGAGGGTTTTATATTTGCAGATGTGGACATGTTAGATGAATTGATCAGCGATAAATTTAGGGCTGATGTTATCGAATGCAGCATTATAGCCGACGCAGAAGGTTTAAAAAATTTATCTGACAAAATCGAAAAAAATAACCCGGAATTATTGCCTCGTGCTGTAAGACGGTTAACCCAATCGCAGGATATAGTGCTCGGAAAATTGAAGGCTTTAGTTTTGCTTGTTACAGTTGTAGTTTTAATAATCACGATGATTTCAGTTTATACGACAATGATGGCGATGGTTGCGGAACGCCGTAAGGAGATCGCGTTAAAAAAAGCTTTGGGAGCAGAAAATAAATTTATAATCGGCGAATTATTAGGCGAAGGGGTTTTTTTGGGATTTATTGGAAGTTGTGCCGGGGTGTTTTTGGGTTTTGAATTTGCCCAGCGAGTTAGTTTAAATGTATTTGGTCGCGCGATAAATTTTCAGATTGGATTAATACCCGTAACGATATTTGTTTTTATATTAATAACTGTATTGGCTTCAATTTTGCCCGTTCGTAAAGTTATGGATATTCATCCGGCTATAGTCTTGAAAGGAGAATAAAATAAATTGGAAAGTAAAAATAAAATTTTAGAATTAAAAAACGTTTCGAAAATTTACGGAAATTTAAAGGCGTTGAATAAAATAAATTTAAGCGTCAATGCTGGCGACTGGCTTTCAATAATGGGGCCGTCCGGTTCTGGAAAAACTACAATGATAAATATAATAGGCTGCATGGATACTCCGTCCGAAGGCAAAGTAATTTTAGACGGTATAGACATAAGCAAAGAGGACGCAGGAAATTTAACGCGCATACGTCGTGACAAAATCGGTTTAATTTTTCAGCAGTTTCATTTGATAAGTTATTTAACGGCCGTTGAAAATATTATGGTCGCGCAATATTATCACAGTATGCCCGATGAAAAAGAAGCAATGGAAGCGCTTGAAAAAGTTGGATTAAAAGATCGTGCGAGACATTTGCCGGCACAATTATCAGGCGGCGAACAGCAAAGGGTGTGCATAGCTCGTGCTTTAATAAATAGTCCTGAAATATTATTGGGCGATGAACCGACGGGAAATTTAGACGAGGAAAACGAGGGAATTGTTGTGGATATTTTCAGGCGTTTACATGAGGAAGGCGTAACGATAATAATCGTAACTCATGACCCTGAAGTCGGGGATGTTGCGCAACGTAAAATAATTTTGGAACATGGCCGAGTAATTCAGGATATAGATCAGTCTGCAACGTTCGGACAGCCTTTAAAAATTCATGCTGACAAATAGAAATAATAATTAAAATAAACAGGAGATATTTAAATTAAGCGACATGAAAAAAATAATAATAATTATAATTTTAATAATTTTAATAATTTTAATTGGAGCTGGAGGATATTTTATTTTAAATAGTCCTGTTGCTTATCATGATGGAATTTACACGGCTTCAACTTCTGGAGCTTTCGGAGATACAAAAATTACGCTTGAAATAAAGGACGGAAAAATTTTAAAATGTGATCTCGAAGCTGTAGACAAGGAAGGCAATATAAAAAATGAGAATTACGGCAGAGATTCAGGAGAGAAAAATTTTCAGATTGCGCAAACAGCTTTGGCCGGAATAAAAAAATATCCTGAATTATTAATCGAAGTTCAAGATGTCGAAAAAGTTGATGCAATTTCTGGGGCTACAGTTTCGCACCGGGAATTTGTAAGGCTTGTACAAGAAGCACTAAAAAAATCACGAGAGGCTGTGAAATAAAAAAATATGCTTACTCCGCGCATAGAGGATTATTTAGAGGAATTATTTTTAATTGAATCAACTGGACAAAAAATAAAAGTTACGGAAGTTGCAGACCGCTTAAAAATTACAAAAGGAACTGTAACAGCGACGATACAAAAATTAGTCGAGCTTGGACTTGCAGAGCATGAACGTTATGGAACGCTGCATTTAACGCAGGAAGGCCGTAAAACTGGGATGCAGACATTTAGGAGACATGAAGGGTTCAGATCATTTTTTCATGAAATTTTGGGACTTGATCGTGATCATTCGTCTGAGATGGCGTGTTCAATGGAGCATTATGTGGACAATATTACGGAGGACAGGTTATACGCATTATTAGAATTTTTCAGGAGGGCGCGTGCGGAAAATCAGACGTGGGTTGATGATGCGTTTTCAGCGATTGAGAAGCCGTTATTAATAATTCCAGTTCCTTTAACTTTATGCGAGGTTGGAGCGAACGGAGCAATTTTAAGATTAACAGCGGACGAGCCATTAAGAAAGGAATTAATTTCCAAAGGATTTAACACGGGCGTTAATGTTGAGTTATTAAATTCTGAAAATGAAATATTTACGATTAAAATTAATAATAAAAAATTTGAACTGCCATTAAACGAAGCTGCATCGATTTGGATTCAGCAGTCAAAATAATTTTAAATTGAACAAAATCCCCCTTTAATTTATTTTTAACGAGGGGGAAATTTTTGTATTTATTATTTTTTATTTCCGTTTAATTTTTTCGTATAAAGTTAAGTTAAGATAAGTTCTGCGGTCTGGTGCATAAACACTTTTGAAATCAGGTATACAGAACGAAACTATAATATTATTATTACTCATTTTATTAAATTTTCTGCTTCGTTTAAAATATTTTCGAGATCACTCAAATTAAATTTTTCGCCGTGACCTTGTGAACAAAAAGAACTGCCGCCGCCTTTACCGTTTAATTTTGATACGGCAAATTTAAAAGCGTTACGAACATCAACATTTTTATTAATTTTGTTGCAGCCGAATATTAAAAACGTCCCGTCCGAAGATTCTGCCATAATCAGCGCAATTATTTCGGGATTTTCAGTCAACATTTTAAATAAATGCGTCGCTTCGTCCTGACTGGAATTTTTTATAACGTGCTTAATTATTTTAGATTCTCTGTTCAATAATAATTTTTCGGCTAACGGCTTCAAATAATGTTTAATTGTATTTTCGTTTTGAGTTTTCAGCTCGTGAATTTGATTTTTTAAATTTAAAATTTTCTCGTTAATATTATTATCTCCGCAGACGAGTTCATTTTCAGCCGTCTTAACTTCGCACCAAAAATTTTTTAACCAGTCATAAGCATATGCACCGCATTTTAAATAAATTCTTGTTCCGCCTTTATGATTTTCAAATGAAATTACTTTTATTAAACCGACCTCGCCAGTATTTTTAACATGAAGTCCGCAGCATGGAACGTAATCAAATCCGCCAACTTTCACGATTCTGAACGGCGGTACAGCTTTAGCAGACGGCATTTTACGGGCATGTAATTTAATTTCATCTAAATCAGGGTAAATTATTTCGACCGGAATATTTTGCCAAATAATTTTATTAGCTTCGGCTTCGGCCTCCAAAATAATATTTTGATCAACATGTAAATCCAAATCCAACGAAACATTTTTATTTTCAATTCTCATTCTCGCAGTGTGAAGCCCGTGTAAATTATGGAGCGCTGCAGAAAATAAATGCTGTCCCAAATGCTGCTGCATCATTTCAAATCTCAGAGGCCAATTAATTACACCATGAACATTTTTTATATTGCGTAAATTTTCCGGGAGATCTTTCAGAACATGAACAATATTCCCGGCTTTATCTTCATGGACATCGATTATTTCAAATTCATTAATATATCCCAGATCGCAGGGCTGTCCACCGCCTCCGGGATAAAATAACGTCTGATTTAAAATAATTCCGTCTTCCGTAACGCCTATAATTTCCGCGTCAAATTCCGTTGTGTATAAATTTTCATAAAATAATTTTTGTGTATTCATAATTTTTTTATTTTACATGATTCTAAAAAAGTTTTTCTATTATGTTTATAACATGCGCTTAAAATCGCAATATGCCACCAAAAATACGGCCGTAAAATATTTTGATTCATCCCAAGTATTAGCATTCCGAAAAATAATCCCCACTGCAAAGCCTTTATAACTTGACGTTTATTTTTATCTGGTGAGCCTCTCGAAAATAAAAGCTCCATGAAATATAAAATTAATGGAATTATTCCGATTATTCCGCTCGCTGCCAGCATTTCAGCCCAAACATTTGTTGTCGTGCCATGTTCCATATTATAAGAACGTCTGCCCATTGCCTGAACATTTGCCGGGTCAACTCCTCCGAGACTATAACCGATTAAAGGACTTTTCAGAAATAAATTTATATTGGCCATCTGTCCTCTGAATCTGTCATCTCTTGAATGTGAAGCATGACCTTCAAAGCCAAGTCCTCCTAAAAGATCAGTGTTGTATACAAACTGCATCACCAGCAAAACAAAAAACATTATTACGCCGAAGATCATAAGCCGAAAAAATTTAAGCAATTTCTTAAATGAAAATATTCCTCTGTCTCTTTCATCAAGCCATAACGCCACGCAATACCATAAAAACATCATGATGAAACCCATTCTGGAAGTAGAAAGCAACATCGCTAAAGCTACCATCCTGAAATTATGTTTCAATTCTCTATAACTGAATACAGAATAATTTTTTTTTATGAGCATGTACGCAAAACTAACAAAACCCATTATCATATACGTAGCATAATATGAAGGCTCATAACAAAATCCGCTTATTCGTCCTGGTTGTTGATTGATGAAATTTATTTTAAAACCGTGCCACAAAATTAATTGAATAATTCCGATCCACGCCATAACTACAAACGATTTCAGCCAAGCTCGAACAAGCCATTTAAAACTAAAAAT
>CALCEM010000025.1 GCA_937900285.1 uncultured Fretibacterium sp.
GAGCTTCGGATTGTGGTTCCGGCGGTTGAGGGTTCAAGTCCCTTCACTCACCCCACTTGGGTATAAATTTCAGTTTTGGACTGTTAGCTCAGTTGGTAGAGCAGCTGACTCTTAATCAGCGGGTCGTGGGTTCGAGTCCCTCACAGTCCACCACAAAATTTTTTTATGTTCACAGAATTTTTTATCACCGCAAAATTTTTTCATGAATCTTGATTTTTTTTGTCTCGTTCTTTATCTGTTAAAATATACTCCGTTTTAAAATTGGGTCATTATTTTTTTTAAGGAGTTCTTTTCAAATTGAAATTAAATTTAATTCGTGAAAAATTTTTAAAGGCTTGGCAGATCGCTGAACGTGTTGCAGGTAATAAAACTTCAGGCACTAAAGCGGAAAAAGATTTAGGGAGCACAATTTTATTTACAGCTTCAGAAGACGGAATTTTAACGCTCGAAGCTACCGACTTGAAAACATCATCAGTAAAATGCATCGCTCAAGGCGTTGAAGTCATCGAAAAGGGAAGCGCAGTTATTCCGGTTTCAGTGGCAGGAAGTTTAATAAAAAAATCTCAAGACGAAAATATTACACTCGAAGTAAACGAAGAACGCGGGATTATTATATCCGGTAAAAATAGAACTCGTTTCAGCACTCCAACAATAAACGATTTCCCTGAAATTCCAAGAAGCGAAAACGGGGAATTTATTTGCAGAATGGCATTAAATGATTTTATAAGATTGATCAATGAAGGGAGTTCAGCCAGTCCAAAGCCGACAGATTTTCCGAAATATATCGGGACTTGTTTATTAAGAACTTCAGCAGAGGAAAAAATTATAAAATCCATCTCAACTGACGGCAGGAGGTTAGCTTTATCGGAAATTCACTGCGAAGTCACAAAGGATCAAGACATTATATTACCTTCACCAGCAGCAAAAGATTTAATAAAAAATTTACCAGCCGAAAAAGTAGACTGCATGATCGATATTTCAACGGATGGCGATACAGCATGGTTTTCAGTTGATAATACAGAATTTTCGGTGAGGCTCGTTGAAACAAGTTTCCCGGCTTATGAAAGAATTTTGAGCGACACAAATAAAACTACGATGATTATTTCACGTACTGAATTTTTAGCGGCCCTCGACAGAATAGAAGTAATTGCAAGAGAAAATGTCGGGAATGTTGCATCGTTGATTCTTGAGCCTGAAAAAAATTTGGTTTTAACAGCGAAGGCCGTCGATCATGGAACTGCGAGCGAACTGCTTAAAGCTGAAATTTCTGGAAGTATAATGCAGATTGGTTTTTCTGTTGGACTTTTGCAGGACGGTTTACAAGTTTTGGGACAGGGCGACGTTAAAATAGAATTTTCAGGACAGGAAGAGCAGGCCAGATTATACCGCAGTAATGATGACAGTTTTTTATATATGCTCATGCCGGCGAGATTAAGCCGTGAAGATATTTTAGACGAAGAAGAAATTAAAGAATTGCGCCCTGATTTAGTCGAAAAATTTGAAAGCGAACAGAACGAACAGGCCGTAAATAATAATAACGATAACAACAACAACGAGAACAACAACGAGAACAACAACGACAATAACAACGATTCAAACCCGGAACCGGAATCAGAATCAGAACCAGGTCCAGAAAATATTTAAGTTTAATTTAAATTTAAATTTGTCAACTTGATAATTTTAAGAAGCTCGGCACTAAATTTTAAAAATCTGCATGACATTAAAATTAATTGGTCGCCGGGCATTAATTTAATTTTAGGCTCAAACGGTGCAGGTAAAACTAATTTGCTCGAATCGCTTAATATTATGGCAGGCTGGGGAAGTTTTACGAAAATTTCGGAGCTTATCACATGGAATTCAAATTTAAATTACTCGTATTTGTCGGCTAAAATTTCGGGTGAAGCTGATGAAGATTTAAATATTAACGCAAAAATTTCCGGCAAAATTATTTTAAGGCTCGATCAAAAATTTATTACAAGCACTAACATGAGATTTTTAATTCCGTCGTTATGTTTTTTACCTGGAAATATAAATTTAATTGACGGTTCTCCTTCGGTGCGGAGATTGTTTATTGATAAATTATGCGCGTTATTTTATCCGGCTTATGCTAAGAGGCTGGCAGAATTTAAATTAATTTCCCGCAACAGGTCGGCACTTTTAAAGCAAAATAAATCACCGAACATCACAAATATTCCGTTTTGTAAATTAGGCGGCTGGATTATGCAGGCTAGACGCGATTTAATTTTAAATCTGAAAAATAATAATTTAGTTACGGAAATTACGCCGAATATAAATAATAATATTAACTGCGCAGAATATTTATATAACGAGCTGAAAAAATTTTATTCTCAGGAAATTTCAACGGGAAGAATTTTAACGGGGCCGAATTTCGATGATTTAATTATAAATTTCAATGGGCGTTCAGCGGAATTTTTAAGCAGAGGACAAAAAAGAATTTTAATTTTAAATTTAATAATTTCGGCAGCTGATTTAATTATTTTGAGATTGAAACGTAAACCGGTTTTATTTTTTGATGATTTAACGGCAGAACTTGATAAAAACGCTAAATCAAAAACTTACGAAAAATTATTAAATACCGGTCTTCAAATTTTCATCACAGCTTCTGAAAATCCGTTTAACATTAAAAATCCTGAAGGTTATACTTTTAAATAAATAAATAAAATTTTATAATCGGGGTGTGAAAAAAAAAGATGTCGAATTTAAAACAATTAATTAATAATTTATGTCCTGACGGGGTTGAATATTTAAAAATTTGTGAGCTTGTGAATTATGAACAGCCTAAGAAATATATCGTAAAAAGCACAAAATATAATGATAAATTCTCAATACCTGTTTTGACAGCCGGACAGACTTTTATACTCGGATATACTGACGAAAAAGAAAATATTTATAATGCTTCAAATGAAAATCCGGTAATAATTTTCGATGATTTTACAGGGGCTTTTAAGTGGGTAAATTTTCCGTTTAAAGTAAAGTCTTCGGCCATGAAAATTTTAAAGTCAAATGAAGAAATTGTAATGTTACGTTATATATATCACATGATGGGGAAAATTAATTTTTCTTCGTCAGCTCATAAAAGATTATGGATCAGTACATATTCAGATTTTAAAATTCCCGTTCCGCCACTCGAAGTCCAGCACGAAATTGTCAGAATCTTGGATCTGTTTACTAATTTGACCGCAGAGCTGACCGCAGAGCTAACCGCTAGAAAAAAACAATATGAATATTACCGCGATAAATTATTAAATTTTGGCG
>CALCEM010000026.1 GCA_937900285.1 uncultured Fretibacterium sp.
CCCCCCCCTCGAAAAATTACGTAATTAAAAATTGCATCAGCGATCAAAAAATCTTCTGGTTCGTTGATGTCCGTGCTCTCAATTTCTCCAGTCTCGATAATAAAAGGTTTATTACCTATTCTGCGATTCATTTCGGTGAGAACTTCGCGTCTAAAAATATAAAATCCTGAAGTCTCCTGATACATTAACGGCAGATCCTGAGTTCTCGGAATATTCGTAAGATCATAATTAAACGGCGTGCCATCTTTCCATAAAAAATTTTTTAATTTCTTCACCGTAAAAGATGAATCATACTCACCAGATTTTATAGCTTTTATGCCCTTCTCGATCGAATCAGATTTTATAAAAGGTGCTGTAGCGTGCGTTAAAATATAAATATCAGCTTCGACATCACGCGCAAAACTTTTTAATACATCGTTCATGGTTGATGAATCCCGATCTAAACTTTCAGACCTCGTTAAATATTTCACGCCAGCCGGAATAAAATTTTTAATTTCTGGTTTACTGCAATAAACATAAATTTCATCGAGGCCATGAACTTTTAAAAGAGTTTCGAGAACGTAATTGCAAAGAGGTTTACCGTTTGTGAAAGGTTTTATATTTTTATTTGGCAAACGCTGGTTATTTAATTTCATTGGAACAATTGCTACAGTTTTCAAAATTTTTATTACACCTCCTCGCGAAATATTAAACTATTTCATCAAAATTTACACGCTCAAAAACTTCTAATTTTCCGCCACGTGTAGCATTTAAAATTTTAATTCCGTGAGAATCCGCGTAATTTTTTGCGGCCATGTATGAAAGGGTTGTTAACTCAGTTTGCGGAAGATTTAACCCCCCCCCCCTTTACGCTAAATTGCTGACCCTCTTTATAATCTTTGCTGAAATAATCCTGAACGTTATCATTTTTCGTAATAGTCCCGTCAATATTTCTGCTAATTGAATAACTGTGATCAACTCCGAGTAAATAAATTTCTTTAAATCCCATGTACACAGCAATTTGAATATTTGCATATGTCACGGTCATGCCTTCATAAGTACAGTTAGTAATATCATCCGAAAAATCCGGAAGTTCGTGACGCTTTATAAATTTTTCGCTGTTCTGCATCCTTGTAAATATCGCGTTATGTATCTCAGGTCTCTTACAAAATTCAAATATCGGAATAATTTTCAGTTCGGCTTCAACCTTCGAAATTTCGGAAGCAGATAATAAAATCATCCTGTAATCCTGACAAACGTAAAATTTTGGCCGCCATTCTGTTTTATCAAATATTACATAAATTCTATTAGATGCAAACGAAATCTCATTTTTAATTTTGTCGAGGTCTTCAGCTTTTAAACTTGGACCGTTTCCAATAATAAAACATCTTTCGCCGGCGTAACGGTTTTTATATTGCTTTAAAATTTCCGCTGAACTTTCAAAATATTTTTGGTTGACGCTCTTATAATATTTCCGTTGAATGCTGCTGTGAATTTCACGAGGCAAATTTTTAACATCCCTTGCAAAATTATAAAACGGAGATGTAACGGAATTATTTTTTAAAAAGTTTTTCAGGCTCAATATAAATTTCATTCTCCTTAAAAATTTTATTTTTGTCTAGATTGTAACATTTTAATTTGTATAATAATTTCAAAAAGGAGTGTTTTAAATTGTCGCTCGAAAGATTTATAAAAGCTCAAACTTCAGATTACGAAACAGCCCTAAACGAAATTAAATCAGGCCGCAAAAAATCTCATTGGATCTGGTACATTTTTCCGCAGTTAAAAGGCTTGGGCTTCAGCTATAATTCTGAATATTACGGAATTGAAAATATTGACGAAGCTAAAAATTATTTAAATCATCCCGTTTTAGGCAAAAGATTAACGGAAATCACAAACGCTCTATTAAATTTAAATGAGGACGACCCGTTAAAAATTATGGGAAGCCCTGACGATTTAAAATTAAAATCATGCATGACGTTATTTGCAAAAATTTCGGGTGATAATTCAATTTTTCATGAAGCAATAAATAAATTTTTCAACGGAGAATTTGACGAAAAAACTATTTTAATGCTCAATTAAACTCTTAAGCCAGTCATATAATTTATTTTCATCTCTTATTAATTTTCCGTCGTCGGACGATGTAAAAGCGTGTTTAGTGTAACCTTCGGCGGATAAATTTCCGGTTCGTAAATTAAAAATTTTGCATGTGAAAATTACGCTGACTCTTGAAAGTTTCGTTATGCTCGTTTCAATTTCGATCTCATCATCGTACAACAACGAAGATTTATAACGGCAATGCGCTTCAACAACCGGTAACATGATGCCCTCTGCTTCCCATTCCGTGAAACTTTTTCCGCTCGCTCTGCAAAATTCCGTGCGTCCCATCTCAAACCAGTCCATATAACGGCCATAATATGCAATTCCCATTTTATCCGTTTCGCCATATCTCACGCGAGTTCTCGTTAAATTTTTGTTCTGCATAATTTTAATTTAATATCTCCAGTTTATTTAAATTTTTAAATTTTATATTCTTATTACGTTGCCTCCAAAAATTTTTAAATATTCTTTGCGACATGTTAAAAATATTACTTGATTATTTTCCGAAAATTTTTTTATTAATTCGCATGAACGTAAATTCCTAATATCATCCATTTCTGTTAATAAATCATCAAATACTACTGTGCCCCCGCCATTCGGGAATAACTGTTTTAAAATTGCAAGCCTGAACGATAATAATATACTGTCCTTCGCTCCTTCTGATAATCTTTCAAAATTCATTTCGTGCATCCTGCTGAAAATATTTACAAGTAATTTATTATCGCCGGTTATCTCGGATTCTGTTAAACCGCAGGAAATATAATTTAAATTCTTGTTAAATTCTTCAGATAAATTTTTTACTGGATTATTCAAAATTCCCGTGCTCACTTGTTTAAATACTTCCTGAATATGCTCCCAGCGTTTTAAATCAAGCTGTAATTTATTAAATTTTCGTGTCGCCTTTGTTAATTCCTCGTTCGGATCGCTTTCAATATTTTCAACGGCCTCAGCTAAAATTTTTAAATCCGCTGATTTTTGCGCCAGTGCTTTATCTCTGTCATGACGTAATTTCTTTACGCTGCTCTTTATTCGTTGAACTTCAAAATAATTTTTATATTCGTTCGGAATCTGTTCAAAATTCGTATTTTGTTCGATGTCTTTTATTTCTGCCTGCACATTATCTATAATATTTTTTAAATTCCCTATCGTGTTAAACTCGTTAATATAATTATTTAATTTAAATTCATGTTGCATGATATACGTTTTAATATTTTCATCAGAAATTAAATTTTTTATATCGCTCTGAATTTCTTTTAAATTTCTAACTTCATGGCCGGAAATAGCATTTAATTCATTTAATTCATCTTGATTTATTTCGGCACTTAAAATATTTATTTCCTGGTTTATATTCTGAATTTCATTCCGTAAATTTTCAAGCTCATTTATATTTTTAACGCCATATCTATTTAAAATTTTTTCCAGCTCTGATTTATAAATTTTATAATTCAAATCGTCAAAATTAAAATTACTGCTGACAAGTCTAATTTTTAAAATTTCCGGTATTTCAATTATTACAGGCTCATTTATATTTATTTTATTATCACGAATTTTAAGAGCATTCCCTGTCTTTAAACTTTTTATATTTAAATCATAAATATTATTTATCTCGTCAATATGAGCAATTAAATTTATATTTTCAGAATTATTCTGTATCGACAGCATTTTTATATTAATTTCGCGAGCTTTTATTATTTCATTTTCGGACGGCAGATTTTTTAATTTTTCGCGTAAATTATTTATCTTTAAATTCAAACTCTGCATATATTCCAAATTTAAATTTTTAGCCTGACTTAAATTTTTTTCAAGCTTCTGCCATTCAGATAAAATATTTATGTAACGAGTTAAATTTTTATTTTTCTCTTCGCGTAATCTCAATTTATCGAGACTGCCGGAATATTTTTCTATATCGCTTATTTTTTGCAACAAATTATTATACGTGTTATCTATTATTCTGAAATAATTCTCCGATTTAAATGCAGCTTCCTCCAAAATTCTTATATCTTCTAATTTCTTCTCAACCTGCTTTAATTTGTTATATGCCTTGTGAACTTCTCCGATGCCCTGAAAATAATTGCGGTTATTCTTTGGTGAATTCTTTTCTGAATCCCAATATTTTCCCTTTAAATTTTTAATTTTCTCGTTTATTGCGCTCTCAATTTTTGGCAGAGTACTCCCAGAACTTCCCATAAAATTAAAACTTCTGAATACAGCATCTGAAATGTCCTCTAAATTTCCAGACAATAAAATTTTTAATGCTTCACGGCTCATGCTCTGAGATGAAAATAATATGTCCCTGTATACTGCTTCACCCCATTTTAAAATTTTTTTTAGCTCAAGATCGATATTATCGTAATTTAAAATTATATTTCCGTCAGGCGTTTCTAAACTGGAAAAACTGTTTAATTTATTTGACCACCTTTTATTTAATTTATAAATTCCCATCTCAGTCGAAAATTTTATATAACCTTCCGCAAAATCTCCAGCAGGATTATTTAAAGTCCTCGACGGAAAATAATAACTTCTAAAATTATCATTAGCATGTACATACGGCCTAACAAAAAATAATTTTAATATCAAATTCGCAATTGAACTCTTACCCGATTCATTAGAACCAAATATTAAATTAATACCGTCCGTAAATTCCAGATTATTTATTTTTATCCCGGCAAACTGCTTTGAACTTAAATTTAATATCTTCATGAATTTTATTATTTATTCTCCAGTGCTTTTAATAAATCATATGCCATTTGAGCTTCATAAGGATCATTTAAAAGAGCGTTTAAAAATTTCGCGTTAAAACCTACTTCGGGAAATTCTGTTTTAATTATTTCGCTCGTTATTATCCTGTGAACTCCATCAAAATTATATGAATACTCCAAAAATTTATTTAATCCTTCTCTTATTATTGCATCTTTTAATTTATATTCTTCGTCCGTTAACGAACCGTTAAATATTAATTCTATAATTGAGCTGCTTCTTATATTTTTCACAAAATTAAATAATTCATCCCTAAAATTTCCGGGAGTCAAATTTATTTCAAATTTATAAAATCTTGGTGAATCTGTTGCGCTTCTTGTCGCTTTTATATTTTTTATTCCTGAACCGTCTTCAATTTCGATTATTAAATAATTTCCGCCGGCTTCGTTATTTACATCTGTCTGCACGTGAGTCCCTGCGTTAAAAATTTTACCAAGCCTGAACGGTATATGCGTATGTCCCATTAACCAGACATCAACAGGAATATTATTTAATTCTTCTTCGGTCATTAAAAAATATCTGCCTTCAACATCGATCGAAAAATCTTTTACAGCTCCGTGCGCAATTCCTATTTTAAACGCTTCATCAGGAATAATATTTAATTCTTTTATCCACTTTAAATTATTTTCGCTTGAAAAATTTTCATGACAACCAGCCGGATATACTATAACTTTTTTATTTGCATCGTTCATAGGAATTTCATAAGGCCGGTAATCACTTAAAAATAATATATTTCCTTTTATCATGCATGTTCTTCTAAAATCTCGCCATATCGGAACATTTTCGTTATAATAATCATGATTGCCGGGAATTATTAAAATTATTCCGTGAAATTCTCCTAACCTCTCGGCTAACATGTTTAAATATTTTTCCGGGATTTTGTCAGTCCTGTCAAATAGGTCTCCGGCTATTACAAATAAATCACAATTTTTATTATTTGCAACCTCGACCATGTCTTTAAAAATTTTCACACGAATTTCTGACAAAAATTGATGCTGAATGTGATTTAAAAATTTTAATCCGATATGATTATCACCAGTTAAAAATATTTTCAGCAATTTTAATTTATGCGTCTCCTTTGATTTAAAAAAATCTCCTCCCAAATTTTTATTTTAAATTTCATGAGAGGAGAATAAATATTTACTTATTTATTTTTTCATATACTTATCAAAAAATTCAACTATCGTTTTTATTACATTATCTTGCGCCCAATATATTCCGCCGTGTGCAGCTCCGGGAATTACATATCTTTCACTCTCGATCCCTTTTGCCTGTAACGCTTCAAATAAAATTTTTGTCTGGCTCGGTGAAACTAATTTGTCGGCATCTCCATGCATTAATAACATTGGCGCGGATTTTTCGTTTATATAATTTATCGGGTTAGCTTTGTCAATTAAATTTTTATTTTCAGGTGCTAACACTCCGCCGTCATTCCCGCCAAATGTCGAAGTCCCTAAAACCCATAACGCTTCCGTAGCTCCGGCTGAAGCATGTCCCTTTTGATTAGCTTCATCAAAATCTGCTCCGATCACCGTCAAATCTGAAAGCCCGTACATATCTACAGCGCATAAAACATCACTCGTAAAATTTAAATTTTCTCCCTTGTCAAATTCTTTTGAACCGCTCGTGATTCCCGTAAACGCTGATAAATATCCGCCGGCACTGTTCCCCAAAATCCCAACGCGTTCAGGATCAATATTAAATTTTTCTGCGTTCGCTCTTAGCCATCTTATTGCTGTCTTTACGTCCTCAAGAGGCTGGGGAAATCTTCCTAAAGGTGCCACCCTGTATTCAATGCTGGCGACTATATAACCAGCTTCAGCCAATGCCATGCGCAACTGAATTAAATTATTTTTCGGTGCCATTATGAAACCGCCACCAGTTACAAAAACTATTAACGGCGATTTTTCTTTTACTCTCGGCTGTAAAACGTCCATCGTTAATGAATATCTTAAAACCCCGCGAGCAATCCCTTCACTAAACGGAATATTTTCCCACAAAGTTATCTCATTTTTTACGGGGTCAACGTTTAAAATTTTGCTTTCAGCCCCAAAAGCAGAACCATTAACAAAAATAAAACACGAAATTAAAATTAATAGAACAACCAAAACATTACGCATAAAATATTAAACCTCCCGAAAAATTTTTTATTTTTTATTTTCACTCAACGCACGACATTACACATTTATATAAATCATGAGTTGTAGCGCGTTCAGCAATTTTTATATTTTTTAAATTATATTTTCTGCACTCTTCTGCCGTCTGAACTCCTATACATACGCAAATAAATTCCTGTTTTAAATTCATATCATAATTTTTTATAAACCCTCTAACAGTTGAAGCACTTGTAAATATAACAATATTAAAATTTTCAGGCATTATATTTTTTACATAATTTATTTTATAAATTTTCAGCTCGTTTATATTTTCATTTGCATAACTCGTATTAATTTCGTCAGCTCTGAACATTAAAATTTTTCCTGATCCTCCTGAGCCTGATAACCCTTTTATTAAATTCTCAACGTCGAAAATTTCCGGAATAAAATCAACTCTCAAACCAAGATTTTTTAACTCGTCTGCAGTCGCTAAACCTACGGCAGCAATTTTTGCATTACCTATTTCGCGGACATCACGGTTATTTATTTTCAAAATTTCAAATAATGCCCGAACTCCCGTAACGCTCGTAAAAGCTAAATAATCATAACCAGAAATATTTTTATTATCCAGCGAATTTTTTATAACTTCAGTTTTTATCATCGGCAGATTTACAACTTCTGCGCCGGCATCACGCAATAATTTCGAAATTTCACACGCTCTTTCAGCTGGCCGGGTGACAATTATTTTTAAATTTTCCAGCGGTCTTTTACATCTTAAATTTAATTTTGAATTTTCTCCTATTATTATTATTGCCGGAGATTTGGCGGAATTAATATTTTTTAAATTTCCTCTTATAATTTTCTGGTCATGCCTTGAACCATTTTCAATAACTGCGCACGGAGTATTTTCAGCGTAACCAGAATTAATTAAATTTTCGCATAATTCCCGAATTCGTGAAGCTCCCATTAAAAAAATTAACGTGTCAGATTTATTATTTAAATTTGGAATTAAATTATTTTTGTCATGTGCCGTAAAAATTTTTACTCCCGAATTATAATCGCGATGAGTTACGGGGATTCCTGCTAATTCCGGGACAGAAATTGAAGAGCTTACACCGGGAACAATTTCAAAATCGATATTATTTTTAATTAATTCTTCAGCTTCCTCCGCACCTCGACCAAATAAAAAAGCATCTCCGCCCTTCAATCTTACGACGCGTTTATTATTTTTAGCGTGAAATATCATAAGCTCCTGTAATTTTTTCTGCGGAACTTCATGGCCGATTTTCAAAGCATTTTCCGGGATCATTGCTTTAATTCCATCGCCGACTAATTTATCATAAATAACGACTTCAGCATTTTTTAAAATTTCATAACCCCTCAGCGTCATTAAACCGGCATCACCTGGCCCGGCACCTATTAACCAGACGTTAATAATTTTTGTTCACCTCGAATTTATTTTTAAATTTAAAATCGTTTCAGCTAAATTTCTGCCTATAATTTTCGCGTTATTCTTATCACCTGAAATTTTTGCGCTCATCGAATTATAAAAGCCGGTTAAACTTAAAATATTATTATTTATTTCGGCGTATGCTCCAACGGGAATATTGCAGCCTGTACCGAAAGTTCTGGAAAATTCGCGTTCTGCTGTTGCGCATAATTCAGAATTTTTATTATTGATAGCGTCCAAATAAAAATAATTTTCGTCCGTTCTGCCTTGACACGCTAAAACACCTTGACCAGGTGCAGGAATAATTTCATCAAGTGAAAAATATTTTTTTATGCGGTCTTCAAAATTCATTCTGCAAACTCCAGCCGCTGAAAGTATTAACCCCGAAAATTCTCCGGAATCTAATTTTTTTATACGAGTGTTTATATTTCCGCGTATTGGCATTATTTTTAAATCTGGATATAAATTTTTAATTTGCAGTTTTCTCCTAATTGATGAAGTCCCAACCGGCATATTTTTAAATTTTTCATCGCCCAATATTAAAACATCTCTAGGGTCTGCTCTGTCAGAATAAGCAATAATTTTTAATCCTGCTTCAGAATTTACGGCCATGTCCTTTAAACTATGTACGGCAAAATCTATTTTGTGATTTAATAAAGCCTGTTCAATTTCGCGAGTAAAAACGCCTTTTAAGCCGGAATTAAAATTTTTATTTTGGTTTATGTCGCCGGAAGTATCAAATTTTATTATTTCAAATTCCAAACCTGGAAATTTTTGTAAAATATTATTTATAATTATTCCCGTTTGAATTAAAGCTAATGGACTTTTACGACTGCCTATTAAAATTTTTTTCATGATTACGGAATTTTAGCACTTAAAATATTAAACGGGGGTGTTTTAGAAAATGGACGAACTCGACCAAATTACTACGAGGCTGGTTAACGAATTATCATCGAAAATTTTGCCGGCTCTCACCAGAAATTTAACGCAAAATAATAATAATGCTCAACATGAAAATTTAAATTTTACAGCTGAATTTGAAAAGGCTATAAAAATTTTATCCGACGAAAACAGAGCAGCTAATGAAATTTTAATGCATTCCGTTAACTCTGTTCGTGAGGAAATTTCAAAATTAAAACGCGCTGATAAACAGGAAAAAATTATTATTGACCCGGAAATTTTAAATTTAATTAATAAACTCGATGAGAATCTAAAAAATTTTTATTCCGATTGGCTGCAGTCAAAACAGGAAACAAATAAAATTATTGAACACGAATTTAATACGCCGATCCCTCAGCCGGAATTTAAAACCCCTGAAATTAATATTAATGCTGACGAAATTTTTAATAAGCCAATTGAAGAATTTGAAAACATTATACGCGCTCACGATAATATACAAACTCAAGAGTTAAAAGCTTTATCGCACGAACTGGAAAATTTAACGGAACAAAATAATTTAAAATTGAATCACGAAATTAAAAAGATTTTGGAACGCGAAATTATAAAATATCGCAACGAAATTATTAATATTATTCGGGAGCAAAATAATTTAATTTCCAGCATAAAAAATACAATTTATATAACTGGTTTTTTGAGCGTTATAATTTTGGGCGCATTAATATTTTTTACCCGTTAATTTTTAATCATCTTTTAATCATCTTCGAGATGACGCAACAATTTAAATATTACTGAAGCTAATTTCTGCGGATCATGTCTTACTACTCTTCCCTCTGATTTAGTTTCGATTATGGACATTATTGGGGCTTCAATCGGAATACAACCCATATGTTTAATTATTTCGCGCTGATGATAATCCAAATATAACGGCGTTGCGCCTTCTTCGTGATAACTTGAGATTATGTCATCCGGAATATTTTCGCTGTTAGCTATAACAAAGTCCGGGACCTCACCTAAAGCCGCGCTAACCCATTCGAGATGCTGAACGACATCCATGTGTTCCGTTTCATCGTGCTGAGTCATTAAATTACAAATATAAATTTTTGGGATATTTGCTTCACATAATTTTTTCGCGAAATCTTTTAATAATAAATTCGGTATCACGCTAGTAAATAAACTTCCAGGCCCCAATAAAATTACATCGGCTTCATCTACTGCTGTTAAAACGTCCGGTAATGGTTTCGGGTTTTGAGGTTCGATCCAGATTTCTTTTAAATTATTTCCGTGTTCTGAAATTGCAAGTTCTCCTTTTATTTTTAAATTATCTTTTGTTAATCCCATCAAGTCTATTCCTTCGGTCGTGACTGGTAAAACTTTCCCCCTAATTGATAATAAATGATTCATTTTCTCGACGGCTCTGCTAAAATCTCCGCACATCTCAGTAACAGCCAACAATAATAAATTTCCCAAGCTATGACCCTTTAATTCTCCGCGATCAAATCTAAAATCTAAAATTTGTTTTAATTCGTTATCATTTTCGGCCAAAGCTACTATACAGTTGCGGACATCTCCAGGCGGTAACATTCCCCATTCATTGCGCAAACGTCCAGAGCTTCCTCCTTCATCTGTTACTGCTACAACGGCCGTAATATTTCGCGTGAAACCTTTTAAACCTTTTAGCAGTGTTGAAAGTCCAGTCCCGCCGCCAACTGCTACAATCCAAGGGCCGACGGATAATTTACGATTTAAAGCACGTTTCATAACTGGAGCATTACGCTTCGGAAGTCTGTCGAATAAAAATAATATAAACAACGTTACAAAAATTCCAAGAACAAAACTCATTTTTTGCTGTCTCCTTTATCGCGGTGAATTACGCTGACTGCTTTATAAATTTTTGAATATTCCTCAAATAACCATTCAGCAACAGCGACCGATCTATGTCTTCCGCCGGTGCAGCCGACTGCAATATGTAATTGACCTCTAACATTATTTAAAAATTGCGGGATAGCTGTATCAAGAAAATTTTTGCAGACGTTCATAAATTTTTTTGTCTCATCGAAATTCAATAAATAATTTTTTACTTCATCATCTTCGCCGGTTAAATTTTTTAAATCTTCAACATAATACGGATTTGGAAGGCATCTCACATCAAATACAAAACTTGCATCCTGCGGCACACCATGTTTATAACCGAATGAGCTTATTAAAATTGAAATTCCGCCGGGATATTTGAAAAACTCTTTTAACAATCTGTCACGGTGTTGATGTAAATCCATCATAGATGTATCAATTACTAAATCTGCACGGTCTAAAACTGGCGCTAATAATTCCCGTTCAGCTCTTATACTTTCTTCGGTGGACATGCTTTTATTTAATGGGTGTACTCTTCTTGTGCGCTCGTAACGCCGTAATAATTCCTCATCTGAAGCCGTTAAAAAAATTACTCGTACTGTGCCATTGCCATCCCATGCGACTGTTAAATCGTCAATAACTTTTACAAAATCTTTGCTGACGTTGCGTATATCAATCGTTGCGACGACTCCGGGAGTATCAGTATTTTTTAATCTGGTCGCTAAAATTTTAAAAACTTGCGGCAATAATTCCGGCGGTAAATTGTCAATTGTTATGAATCCAAAATCCTCCAAAACTTTCAGCGTCATAGTTTTTCCTGCTCCGCTCATTCCTGTAACGACTATAAATTGATGAGTGCTCATAAAAAATTTTTTGCGCTCCTTCATAATTTTTAAAATATTTTACAAAAACTGCATATTAATACAAATTAAAATTTTATGAATTATTGTAAACGGCTTTTGTCACATGCTATAATTTCGCGGTTGAAATATTGTATTAATTAGATTTTGAGAGGAGCATTATTTAAAAATGAAAAAGGGAACTTATCAGCCCCATGTAATTCCGAGAAGGCGTAAAATTGGTTTTTTGGCTCGTTCGGCTTCACCATCAGGCAGAAATGTCTTGCGTAATAGAAGACGTAAAGGTCGCAAATTTTTAACGAGGGCATAAATTTAATTGCCACTTTCCAGAATAAAAAAAGGCTGGGAATTTGATTTAATTTTCCGCACTGGCATACGATTAAACGGGGAGCTGGTGCGTTTATTATATGTGCGTAACGAAAATAATTTTATTAAGGCCGGTTTTATATCTGGAAAACGACAGGGCAAAGCGCACATTAGAAACAGGGTTAAAAGAATTTTGCGCGAGGCTTTTAGACAATCCGAAAAAAAAATTATTCCCGGAATATCTTTAATTTTAAGTCTGAAGGATAGGGCAATTAATTCAAAATCTTACGAGATATATGCGGATTTAATAAAATTGCTTAAGAGAAATAATTTATTAATTTAATAATTTAATATTTAATAAAATAATAAAATAATTTTCATGTCAGAACTTGCAATAATTTTAATAAAACTCTATCAAAAATTTATTTCGCCGTGTTTAGGCAAGCACTGCAGATTTTATCCGACTTGTTCAGAATATGCGGTTATTGCTATTCGTGAATGGGGATTTCTGAAGGGTGTATATATTTCTCTTAAAAGGGTTTTGCGTTGTAATCCGTTTAATGCCGGGGGCTATGATCCTCCGCCTAAAAAATTACAGGAGACGATTTAAAAAATATGTGGGAACAGGCTAAACATTTATTACTTGCTTTACTTGAATTTATGCACGGAACTTTAAATAATATTGGCATGACAGATAAATTTTCTTGGGGAATTGCGATTATATTATTAACGCTTTTGGTTCGTGCTCTTATGTATCCTTTAACGCGTAAACAAATGACGAGCATGCAGAAAATGCAAAAATTACAGCCGATGATAGACGTTTTACAAAAAAAATACGGCGATGATAAAGAATCTTTAAACCGCGAAACGATGGCGTTATATAAAGAACATAAAGTGAACCCTGCGAGCGGGTGTTTACCGTTGTTAATTCAATTGCCAGTATTTATTTTACTGTACGGAGTTTTGTACGATTTAACGAAGACCGAAGCATTTAACACCGTGACATTTTTCGGGATAAATTTGGGCGGTTCAGTTTTATCGACGATAGCAGATGCGTTAAGGCTTGTAGATGAAAACGGTGTGAGGATTCCTGTTGAGCAGTTAGGTTTTGTAATGGTATTTTTTTCATCGTTCACGAATTTGAGTTTATTATTTTCAAATATTGGAATTTGGATTTTTAATTTTATATTGCTGGTCGTGATAGCGTTTTTAACATGGTATCAGCAGCATTTAACATCAGCCGGAAATTCTCAAATGGCAATGATGAATTGGTTCATGCCGTTATTTTTGACGTTTATATGTTTTGGGTTGCCTGGAGGAGTTTTATTATATTGGGGAGTGTCTTCGTTAATGGGCATCGTGCATCAATTAAAAGTCGTGAAAAAAACTAATGAAGAAATGAAAACTAAACCGGTATTATATAAAGATAAGCCGAAGAATAAATAATAATAATAATAATAAATAACTTGAGTCGTGCGCATGTTAAAAATTTATAACGAGATTTAAGCCGATATGTTACGAGGAAAAGCCGAAAATTAAATAAACAAAAAAATTTTTATTTGGAGGGGGAAGCGCTTATTATGAAGCAGGATAATGAAAAATTAATTTTGGAGGCGACTGATGTTGATATTGCGTTGAGGCTTGCTGCGGAAAAATTTGGGGTTTCAATTGAAGAGCTTGAGGCAAATATTATTACTGAACGCGTTGGGATTTTGCAAAAATTATTTGGCGGAAAAAGGCAGCCTAAATTTGAGGTCAGGAAAATTAAAAAAATTGCTGTCGAAGAGGTTAAGGAAGTTGACGAGGCTAAGGCTAAGGAAGTAAAACAACCTGAACAACCTGAACAAGTTAAAGAGGTCAAAAATATAAAACCTGAAATCAATCA
This sequence comes from uncultured Fretibacterium sp., assembly GCA_937900285.1. Classification (GTDB taxonomy): domain Bacteria; phylum Synergistota; class Synergistia; order Synergistales; family Aminobacteriaceae; genus JAFUXM01. The sequence goes on from CALCEM010000026.1 coordinate 14,182, forward strand.
CGAAGCCGTTAAGCCCGAAGTAAAAACCGAAGCTCCAAAACCGGAAATTTTAAACGAGAACAACGATGACGAAAATAAAAACGAAACGGAAAATATTAATAACAATCTCGCAGAACGCGGCGCGGAATTTGTGAACGATATTTTTAAATTAATGGGGTTTAATGCTGAAGCCAAAATAATCGATAAAAATTTAATTGAAATTATTGGCGAGGATTGTTCGGATTATGTTATCGGACATTATGCAGATGCCTTAAGATCTATGGAGTATTTATTAAATTTGTCGTTGCGCGATCCAAAAAATGAGCCGAGAATAAAACTTGACAGTTGCGGATATCGTGACAGGCGCACAAAAAGTTTACAGAGATTGGCCGAAGCTACTGCGCGACAGGCAATAAAATACGGTCGTCCTATTCGTTTAGATCCTATGGCGAGTTGGGAGCGTTGGGTAATACACACAACTTTAAAAGAACGTGATGACGTAATGACCGAATCAGTTGGAGAAGCGCCATTTAGAAAAGTTGTTGTTATGCCGAAAATTTCACACGAGAACCATCGCAGTTATAATAAGCGCAATTATTCCGGACGTTACGCGAAATAAAATAATAATAAAATAATAATAATAATTTAAATTTAATTTTCCTTCTTCAGAGATTAGAATTTAAAGTAAAATCTGGAGGAGGAATTTTTTTTATAAATGTACCCTGTATTAATTCAATTTAAAAATTTTCGTTTGGACAGTTATGGCGTAATATGGTTAATAGCGTTATGTATTTCAATTAATTGGAGCATTTCGCGTTTAAAAATTTACGGACTCGATGAAGATAAATCACGCAACGTAATGTTTTGGTCGTTTATATTTACGTTAATAGGGGCGCGAGTGCCGGAATATATATATCATTATAAATTTTACGTGTCGAATCCGTCAGAAATATTTAATTTAACGCGTGGAGATTTGCACGAAGTAGGAGCGGTATCAGGTGCATTAATATCTGCGTTAATATTTTGTTTAATACGTAAAGTAAATTTTTATAAATTATGTGAAGTAGCATGTATCCCGGCATTTTTTAGTATAGCTGTAGGTCGTTGGGGATGTTTTTTAAACGGCTGTTGTGTAGGATTGCAGACGGCATCAAATTTTGGTGTACATTTTCCGCGAGATGCAATAAATTTTTTTCGTCATCCTGTGCAGATATATTACTCAATATTTGCGTTTGGCTGCGTAATAATTTTAAAGTTCATCGAAAAATTTTTAAATCCTGCTCGAAAGTTTTCAATAATTGCGCCGATAGCGTTAATTTTATATAGTGTTATGCGTTTTTCGCTTGCGCAGTTCCGTGAATATTTCGACATAGAATTATTAATAAAATATAACATGTCATATAAATTATTTTTCTGGATTATGATCGCCGGAATAATTTGGCTTTTGTATTCTTTAGTGATGAATGTGAGAGGGCGTAAGAGTAAAAAAAATTCATGAATAAATCATATTTCAATAATAAAATATTTCGCGTTCAAAATTTAAGGAGGAAAATTTATAAAATGAAATCCAAAAAATTATTTTTAATATTAATATCGTTTGCATTAATTTTAACGAGTGCTCAGAATTTATTTGCGAGCATTCCGGCAAATCCAATTGTTCCGATTGTAAAAAAAGCTTCGCCCGCTGTCGTAAATATTGATGTTGAAGCCCGTGCAAAACGTACAATGACACCGTTCCCATTTGATGATGATCCAATTTTTAAAAGATTTTTCGGCGATGCATTCAAAGAATTTAACAGATCAGTCCCAATGAAGGGAAGGGGATCGGGTTTTATAGTAACGAAGGATGGACAAATTTTAACAAATAATCATGTTATAAACGGAGCTGAAAAAATTACGGTTTCTGTACAGCTCGCTAACGGAAATAAAAAAACTTATCCGGCGAAAGTTTTAGGAAAAGATCCAAATTACGACATTGCAATTATAAAAATAAATGCTGATGAAGATTTACCAGTGTTAGAGCTTGGCGACTCTGAAAAAGTTGAGGTCGGTGAATACGTCGTAGCGATCGGCAATCCTTTCGGCTTTGAGCAGACTGTGACAGCTGGAGTAATTTCTGCGAAAAATAGAAGTGTTCACGCGCAAGATGTAAATTTTGATGATTTTTTACAGACTGATGCCGCTATAAATCCCGGAAATTCCGGCGGACCGTTATTGAACATGGAAGGCAAAGTAATAGGAATTAATACGGCTATTGTCCCATATGCTCAAGGTATAGGCTTCGCGATTCCTATTAACAAAGCAAAAGGTCGCGTAATGGAAGATTTAATTTCATACGGCCATGTTAAACGCGGTTGGCTCGGAGTTTCAATAATGAATTTAGATCCGGATGTCGCGAAAATTTACGGAGCAAAAGATCAGAGCGGTGTAATCGTTGCTAAAATTTTACCTGATACTCCTGCGGAACGTGCTGGACTCAAAAAGGGCGATATTATTACGGAGGTCAACGGCGAAAAAGTTAAAGATGCATCGCATTTCACATCTAAAATAAGTTCATTCGCACCAAATTCAAATATTAATTTAGGCGTGATTCGTCGCGGAAGTAAAATAAATTTCAAAATAAAATTAAATGAGCGTCCTGCTTCGGCTGATGGCATCGAAGAAGATGAAATAAATAATTCTGACGACTCCGAAATAAAATCCAACGATGCTTTAAAAGATTTTGGAATAAACGGGCTTGCAGATTTAAATTCAAATTTGCGCAGACGTTATAAACTTGATGAAAATATCTCAGGAGTAATAATAACTGAAATTGAGCGCGGAAGCTCTGCATATATGAACGGACTTAAAAACGGAGATTTATTGCGCGAGATCAACGGCCAGGAAATTAATAACGTGAACGGGATAAATAAATTATTTAAGAAGACCGATGACATGTTAATTTTAACGGTTGAGCGCGATGGTAATACAATTTGGATGAAAGTGGACAAAAATAAATAAAATAAATAATTTGACAATGAGTAAAAATTTTATTAGAATTTAGCGCGCTTTGAAAAATTTATGGTGTTCGGGTGGTTAGTTCAGAGGTAGAACGCTTCCTTGACACGGAAGAGGTCAGAAGTTCGATTCTTCTATCACCCACCATTTAAATTTAAGAGGTAAATATAAAAGGTGCGTTTAGTGTTGCGGTTAGTAGTATAGATAAATAAAAATTTTACTTCGTATTCATTGAGATCGAGGAGCTGGGAAAAAATAAAAAATCCCTCTCCTTTTTGTTTATTAAAAATATAAATTACGTACGGTGGGAAAATGGATTTACTCGAAGAAATAGAATATATTGTTGATAAATTAGGTTATGAATGTGTGCACGTTGGATTAAAAAATGATACTGGGAAATTAAAATTGCAGATATTAATAGACATGCCCGGCGGAATAAATGTAAACGATTGCGAAAACGTTTCAAAGGGAGTAAATAAATTTTTGGACGGCCATGATAAAAATTTTGCGGAACTTGATAAAGGCCGTTATTATTTGGAAGTTAGTTCGCCCGGATTGGAGAGGCCGTTATTTAAATTGAGCGATTACGAAAAATTCAAGGGGCGCGAGGTTCGTATAAGATTGTCGAAGATGTTGGATGAGCGTAAAAATTATTCGGGTAAAATTTTGGACGTTGATGAGAATAAAAATATTATTTTGGAGCTTGAAAATAATTTGAAAAAAATAATTCCGTTTGAAAATATAAAAGGCGGAAATTTAATATACAGATTTGAAGAAACAAAAGGCGCAAAAAGCAGGAGGCTTAAAAAATGATACAGCCCGAAAGCGGATTTATTAGTGTTTTGAAACAAATGGCAGAAGATCGCGGATTAGATATTAATGTAATAATAACGACACTTGAATCCGCATTATTGTCTGCGTACAAAAAATATCAGCCCGGAAATCAAGACGTTGAAATAAAAATTAATCCTGATACTGGCGGCATAAATATTCTTGAATCTCGTACAGTTGTCGATGAAATAAATAAAAGCAATCGGGATAAAGAAATTATTTTGAGCGATGCAAAATTAAAATATCCGGATGCAAATATTGGCGATTTAATAAAAATTGAACGCGATCCAAAAGATTTTGGACGAATAGCAGCGCAGACAGCGAGGCAGGTAATTTCTCAAAGGTTGCGCGAGGCTGAAAGAAGTTCTTTATACAGCACTTTATCTGATAAGGTTGGAGATTTAGTAACCGGGACAATTTTCAAAGTTGAGGGCGATAACGTTATCGTAAGATTAAACGAGAAAACAGATGGTGTTTTACCTCGCAAAGAGAGAATAGCCGGCGAAAAATATTTACAGGGTGATGAGTTTAAATTTTACGTTTTGGAAGTTAAGCAGATGCCAAAAGGTCCGAGAATTATGCTTTCAAGGACGCACCCCGGTTTATTGCGCAGGTTGTTGGAGCTTGAAGTCCCGGAGATTCAGCAGGGAATAATAGAAATTGTAAACATAGTTCGGGATGCAGGAGCGCGTGCAAAAGTTGCAATAAAAACTATAGATCCCGGCGTTGATCCTGTTGGGGCATGTGTCGGGAATGCTGGTGAAAGAATTAGGCATGTTAGTTCAGCTTTAAAGAATGAGAAAATAGATATTATTGTGTGGAATAATGATCCGTTAGCGTTTATAAAAGTAGCGTTATCGCCTGCACAAATTGCGAGGATCGAGCCGGATTTAATAAATAAAAATTCTGCGAAGGTTTACGTATATCCTGATCAGTTATCTCTTGCGATTGGAAAGGCCGGGCAAAATGTAAAATTAGCAGCAAAATTAACGAATTGGAAAATAGATATTATTTCACTTGAGCCTGACAGGATGCCGACATTACGGGATATATTTCACGAAGCATTTGAGAATAAATAAAGATAAAAAAAATTTGAATGACGCAGAATAATAAAAATAAAAAAATAAAAATAAGAAGCTGCATAATTTGTAATGTTGAAGGCTCTAAAAATGAATTTATAAGATTTGTGAAGAGTCCTGAAGGATATGCTGTCCCCGATATTTCCGGGAAATTGCCTGGTCGGGGGGCATATATTTGTCCTGACATGGAATGCATAAAAAAAGCTGAAGAATCTGGCGCATTACTTCGAGCGATCGGAGCGGATTTAAATAAAGATTCATGGCCGGAACTTGAAAATTATGTAAAAAATAAAGATTTGAATATAAAATTAAAATTGCGTTCGTTAATTAGTATGTCATGTCGCGCGAGGGTTTTAAAAATTGGAGTCGATAATATAAAAACAGAACGTCATGCATTAATTTTAACGGCTTGTGACTGTTCGGAAAAAATAAAAGAATTTGCGAATGAACACGAAAATAATTTAAATTTGCCGTTTAACGTTGAAGAATTATCTGAAATTATCGGCGCGAAAAATGTGCAGGTTATATGCTTGCCAATAAAATCAGGGATCGCGAAGAATATAAAGAGATTAAAATTTTAAGTTAAGTTATATGAATATAAAAAGGAGCGTTGCGTTTGAATAATAATAAAATCAGGATTTATGATCTGGCGAAAAAATTAAATAAATCCAGTAAGGAATTAATGGCAGTTTTGCAGGAGCTTGATGTACATGTAAAATCTCATATAAGCTCAATAGATGCAGAGACGGCTCAAATTGTCGAAAATATTTTAACTGAACAGCAGGCCGATTCAAATAAGCCCGCGAAAAAATTTAACAAGAAGCCCGAATTTAAAGGAGATAAATTTAACAAGCCCGATAAATTCGACAAGCCCGAAAAATATAATAAACCTGAAAGGCCCGAAAGATTTGAGCATGTTAAAAAATTTGAATCCAACAAAAAAAATAATACTCCGTCACCTGAAATTCAAGAAATTAAACAGCCCGAACCTGAAATAAAAATACAAAATCCTGAACCAGAAATTAAGAAGCCCGAAAATAAAAATATTAAATCAAATTTAACGGGTCGTCCGCCGATTATTACGGTTATGGGACATGTTGATCACGGAAAAACTACGCTGTTGGATCATATAAGGCATACAAATGTTACGGCTCATGAGTTCGGAGGAATTACGCAGCACATAGGCGCATATATAGTAAATCAGGACGGCAAACAAATAGTATTTTTGGACACTCCAGGCCATGAAGCATTTACAGCAATGAGAGCGCGCGGAGCAGACGTGACGGACATTGTAATTCTGGTTGTAGCTGCTGATGATGGTGTAATGCCTCAAACTCGCGAAGCAATAGATCATATTAAGGCCGCCGGAGTTCCGTTAGTTGTAGCAATAAATAAAATTGACAAGCCTCACGCTAATCCCCAAAAAGTACGCCAGCAATTAAGCGAATTAGGAATTTTTACGGAAGGCTGGGGCGGAGATGTTGGAGCAGTAGAAATTTCTGCGAAGTCTGGTCAAGGAGTGCCGGATTTATTGGAGCGTGTATTACTTGAAGCCGAGATGCAGGAATTAAAAGGAGACCCGACCGCGACCCCTGAAGGTGTTGTAATTGAGGCTCGACTTGATAAAGGTAAAGGTCCAGTCGCTACGGTAATCGTAAAAAATGGAACGCTGAAAAATGGCGACATAGTTTTATTTAAAACGGCATGGGGAAAAATTCGCGCTTTATTTGATTGGTCAGGTAAACAGGTAAAGAGCGCCGGGCCGAGTATACCCGTTGAGATTTTAGGTTTAAATGAAGTACCGAATCCCGGCGAGAGTTTTAAAGTTGTGAAAACAGAACATGATGCGAGAGATGCAATTTTAGAAATAAAAGCTCAGGAACGCGATGCAAATTCGGCAAATAAAAAAGCTTCGCTCGAAGATTTATATTTAAATTTGGAAGAGGGACAATTACCGCATTTAAATTTGGTTGTTAAATGTGATGTACAGGGATCGCTTGAAGCGTTGTGCGCGGCTCTTGAAAAATTGTCAACGAATGAGGTCGGCGTTTCAATAGTTCACCGTGGAGTCGGTCGTATAGCAGAGTCAGATGTAATGCTTGCTTCGACTTCGAACGCTGTAATAATTGGTTTTAATGTTAGACCTGATAATAATGCTAAACGTGTAGCGGAATTGGATGGCGTTCAAATAAGAATTTATAATGTAATTTATGATGTTATAGATGAAGTGAAGATGGCGATGGGCGGATTATTGAAGCCGGTATTGCGCGAGGAGACTTTGGGAGAAGTTGAGATCCGTAAAATTTTTAAAATTCCGAAGGTTGGACGCATTGCAGGTTCTCATGTTACAAAAGGACTAATCAGGCGTACGGCGAAAGTGAGAATTATTCGCGACGGTATAGTAATTTGGGACGGAAAAATTGCATCATTGAGACATGAAAAGGATGAAGCCAAAGAATTAAAAGCCGGAATGGATTGCGGAATATCACTCGAAGGATTTCAGGAATTTAACGAGGGTGATATTTTAGAAGTATATGAAGTAATTGAGGAGAAGCGTACGCTGTAATGAATAATTTTCGCATGGCCAGAATAAACAAGCAATTGCAGAGGGAGATCGCTTTAATAATTGAGAATGATATTAAGAAAGAGAGCCTTAAAATTGCGATTATAACGGGCGTTGAATGTAGTAAAGATTTAGAACGCGCGAAAATTTTTATAACTGCCATTGAAAAGCATAAGCGTCCGGGAATTTTAAAGGAGCTTACGAATATAAAAAGTGTTATACGCGGAATTTTAGGAGAAAAAATAAAGTTGCGCAAAGTTCCGGATTTAGAATTTATAATCGACACCAGCGAAGATTACGGCGAGAAAATAGATAAAATTCTCGAAAAATTAGGGTTAATTAATAATGACAATCTCAACGCAGAACCAGAATATAAATAATATAAATAATGATGTAAAAGAAATTTCGGATGCATTATTAAAATTTGATTCCTGGACGATATTCACGCATAAAAAACCCGATGGAGATGCAGCAGGTTCAGCTACGGCTTTAATAGGTGCGGGAATTTTGAACGGTAAAAAAATAAAATGGATTGGGGCAGATAAATATCCACCTGAAAATTATTATTTTCTGCCTCACCTGAATTTTTATGAGTGTTGCGAGGATTTTAAATTTAATGATCCGAATGAATTATATATTTTTTTGGATTGTGCTAACGAGACCCGGAGCGTAAAAAATTTTAGCAAAACAGCTAACACGATTAACATAGATCATCACGAAGATAATAATTTATATGCAAAATTGAATTATGTTGACGGTCGGGCTTCATCAACTTGTGAAATGTTAATGAGGATTTTCATGGCCGAAAACTGGAAATTAAATAAAAATATTGCTGAAAGTTTATACACAGGAATTTTTACGGATACTGGCGGTTTTACGTTTAGCAATTGTTCGAGCCTGACGCATAAAATTATATCTGAGCTAATAAATTTAGGAGTAGATCCCGGACATATGGGAGATTTAATAACTCAAAATAAAACGCCTGAAGGTATAGCATTATGGTCTCGTGCATTATCTAGAATAAAAATTATTGATGAAATATTTGCGTTATCATGGATAAACATGCAGGATTTTCGGGAGACTCGTGCAAAAAATACTGATACTGAAGGACTGCCAAACATGTTAATGAGCATTAAAAATATAAAATTTGCGGTTTTATTATATGAAAATTTAAATTCTGAAATTCGTGCAAGTTTCAGGTCGCGAGAGGGAATATTTTTCGGAGCTGGAGAAATAGCGAGATTATACGGCGGTGGAGGTCATGAACGTGCGGCGGGTGCTACGTTAAGGGGTTCGGTTGAAAATATTTTAATTGAGCTTGAGAATTTATTATCAAAAAAATACCATGATGGAAACGGGAATAATTTTAATAAATAAGCCTGAAGATGTGAGGAGCACTGATTGCGTTACGGAGATCAGGAAAAAATTAAAAATTAAAACCGGCCATGCTGGTACGTTAGATTCTACAGCTTCGGGATTATTAATAATTTTGACTGGAAATGCTACCCGTTTATCAGAGTATATAATGTCATTGCCAAAAATTTATTATGCGAGCATTAAATTAGGTTCTGAAACTGATACGTGCGACTATTCTGGAAAAATTATTAACGAGAGCGAATTTAATTATAAAAATAATATAAGCGAAAAAAATATTGATGATGAGTTATATAATTTTCGCGGAATGATTTTGCAGACTCCTCCGGAGATTTCGGCATTAAAAATAAATGGTAAACCTTCGTATAAATTGGCGCGTTCTGGAGCTGAGATAAAAATTTTACCCCGTCCGGTAATGGTTTATGAAATTGCGAGGGTTTCGGAATTGAATAACGGAATATTTAAATTAAAAATAAAATGCGGTAAAGGCACATATATAAGGAGTATAGCGCGTGATTTGGGCCGTAAACTGGGATGTTATGCGCATATAAAATCGCTTGAGAGGTTTTCAATTGGGAATTTTGATATAAATCAGGCAGATGAAAATAAGAATGAGAATAAAAAAATTGAACTTAAGCAATTAATAAATAATTTTAATAATTTTGTGTTGAGCGCTGAAGATGCTTTAAAATTTTCTCATGGAATTAATATCCCTGTGAAAAACGCATTAAAATTTAATTCCGGAATAAGTAATTTAATTTGTGTAACGTGTGAGGATAATGATGAAAATAATGAAAATAAAAATAATTTATTTGGATTTGCAGAAATTCATAATAAAAAATTAAAGCCAGTCGCGAATATTTTTTTATAAAAATAAATCATGTTAGTGACGATTGGAGCATTTGATGGATTTCATAAAGGGCACGACGAATTATTAAACGTTTGCAGGCATAACGCAATAAATAATAATTGGGGAGTAATAACATTTTGGCCGCATCCCGGAGTATTTTTAAAAAAGGTAAATACGCCATTATTTAATATTCCTGAGCGTGAATTAATTGCTAAAGTTTTGGGGATTCCTAATATATTTATTATTGAATTTAATGACGAGCTGCAAAATTTAAAGCCCGAAGAATTTTGGATAATGATACGAAATAAATTTAATATTGATGGTCTTGCGATAGGGAAGGATTTTCGTTTTGGTATTAATTGTTCAGGGGATGCGAATTATTTAAGCGATTTGGCGAAGGCGGATGGGATTAATAAAATTTTTATATTAGATTTGTACGAAAAAAATGTATATTCGAGTTCCAACGCGCGAAAAAATATTATTTCTGGAAATGTGAAAAAAGTTGATGAGATTTTAGGTTATCCGTTTTTTATAATAAGCGATGTTATAACGGGCAATCAACGCGGAAGAACGATTAATTTCCCAACAGCAAATTTAAATATTTCCGGACTGCGAACGATTCCGCCGGCTGGGGTATATTCGGCGGGTGTATTAATAAATAATTCCTGGTATTGCGGAGCTGTTTCAATTGGAAATAATCCGACGTTCGGGGATATAAAAGAATTGAGGTGCGAAGTTTTTATATTAAATTTCAACGGGAATATTTACGGGAATGAGATTGCTGTATTTTTTTTAGACAAAGTGAGAGATTTAATAAAATTTGATGATGTAAATAAATTATCAGTTCAAATTAATAAAGACATAAAAATTTGTGAGGATATTTACAAAAATGAATTTAATAGATTCGCATTGTCACATAAATTCCAAAGAGCTTTTACCGAACGTTAACGAAATAGTCGAGCGTGCAAATAAATCTGAAGTAAAAAATTTTATAATTGTGGGCTGTGATTTAGATGATAGTATTTTGGCTTTGAATTTGGCATATAAATTTAATCAATATGCTTCAATTGGGATACATCCGCACGAGGCAGAAAAATATTTAAATATTCCGGAAGAGTTTTATAAATTAATTTGCGACCAAAAAATAATTGCAGTTGGTGAAATTGGTCTTGATTTTCATTATATGAACTCGCCGAAGGATGTGCAGATTAAATTTTTTATAGCTCAGTTAAATTTTGCGCGAGAATTTAAGAAGCCTGTAATTTTGCACATAAGAGAAGCCATGCCGGAAGCGTTAGAAATTTTAAAAGATTATTCGGACTTAAAATTATTATTTCATTGTTATAGCGGAGGATTAGAATTTTTGGAACGTGTTTTAAATTTGGGAGGATATTGTGCGCTTGGAGGTGCATTAACTTGGAAGAACAGTGCGGAATTACGGGAAGTTATAAAAAATATTCCGATTGAGAAATTATTATTTGAGACTGATTGTCCTTATATGAGTCCTGTGCCGTTAAGAGGAAAAATAAACGAGCCTGCAAATATTAAATATGTTTATGAGAAGGCCAGCGAAATATTAAAAATTGACTTAAATGAACTTACAGAAAGGATAAAGACAAATGTCATAAACTTTTTTAACATAAAACTTAATTAATGATGATTAACAAAATTTAACGATATTTGATGGTTATGGTTAATTAATGATAAAATTCAGCTCCGTCAAATCCTAACCGGGCATTTATTCCAGTTGAACCGGCCGATCCTATGCAGACATATTCAAAACCACCGCCGAAGCCCTCACCGCCGTTTGAGTTTTCGCCAAGTCCGGAATATTCAGCGCCGATCCTTGAATTGTTTTTGGTGATAAACGCGCCGGCACACATTAAAAATATTCCGCCGCCTGAACCAATTACAAAACGGTCTATTAAATCCCCGTGGCTCATCTCTAATAAATCAATACGCGGCGTGCCATATCCTAAACTTAAAATTTTCCCTTCGTTCACAAAATCTTCAGAACACTTTATTATTACTATTCCGCCGCCCGTTGTCGCGTTAAATTTATTCGGTTTAATAACTCCGCTTGACTCTATATGAACATTTTTAAAATTTGGGATCGTTATAATTTGAACGTAATAATTATTTAATAGCGTTGCATTTATGTTTAACTCATTCTCAAAATTTTTTAATGTTACTGTATGGTTTTCCGTGTCAACGCTTGAAATTCTCGCAAATTCATATCCGCCGATCAGTTCAGCTGCGTTCACAGTCTCATAATTATCTGCATTCGTCTCATAATATGCCGGGTCTTTTCGCCGCGTTATGTGAATCATTACCTCTCGATCGGACTCTGCTCCAAATAATCCAGAACTCCAATTATTTACACTCAAAACATTATTATTAATCCCGGTTATGATCGTGCTGGAATTTAAAATATTTTCCGTGTAAATGCTTATATCGCCGTCCAACCCATTCCCAAAATTATTTAATGACGCGCAATTTACATAACCGCTGATCGGTAAAGCTGGTGCACTTGGTATCTCGGCGCTGGCTGATTGTCTGTAACTGAACTCATCAAGCATTCCATGATAACCGCCTAAAATTATAAAATCCGGAATTATTTCAGACGCATTTACAGGGATCGCCGCACTTATTTCCAAAACCCCGCCGACATATATTTTTATATAGCCGTCATGAATTTTCATGCTTAAATAATTCCAAGCCCCCGCATATTCCGTTGTTATATCATTTTCGCCGGACTCATCAATTCCCCATGCAGGCACCTCAAGTTTTAATTTATTGTCCGCAATCCTTAAAAAGAATTTTCCGCCTAAATTTATTATGCCCTTATCCCGAATTAAATACGGCCATTTTATTACGCGGGCTTTTACGGTATTGGTCGATGTTGTACTCGTCCCGCCAAAAATTCCAAACTCTTCCGTCGGAACTTCGTCACGGGTTAAATACGCGTAAAAAAATATATCGCTCTCCGGTTTTTCTGCATGGCCGAAGTCAACGGGCGAACCGTCAAGCCAGTAAAAATTCTCATTATCGTAATCGTATACCCCGCCTAATGAAATTAAATAACGCTTTGAACTACCGCTCCCCGTCGTATGTCCTAAATATGCAACGTTATCGTATAAAAACATTAATTCGGCCAGTGAATGAACGCTGCACGGTAAACAATCATAATCATTACAAACGCTTTCATATGTCGCCGTATAATCCTCGATATTTGTGTCAGCATTAGAACATGCACCCGCGCTTATCTGTTTAAATGTTGTATATGACGCGCCGTTATATTCGCAATATTCCGGGCCTTCGGGCTGACTTGAATAAAAATAAACGTACATGCCGTATGTATAAGACTCTTCGGGGTCAACGTTTAATAAATTATCGCGGTTTAACGCTTTTAACCAGTTTTCAGGGTCAACATTATGCGCGTAAATTCCAAATTTCGGTTTTAAATTTTTCGTTGAATTGTCTGTATTGTCGCGCGGTGAATGTTCTCCGTATGCCCTGTAACTCTGGTCGGCATAACCGTATTTTTTAAAATTAAAATTTCCTGTTTCATCGCGCAATAATGAGTTATGCTCATCGTAGCATGGAAAATCAAAGTGCATTAAACATTTTAAATCATTATCAAAATTCCTGCGCATTTATTTTAATTCACGCTCCATTCAAAAATTTTTGTATCACTCAACGTTAAATAACTCGCTCTAATTGTTAAATACCATCTGCCCGTCTCTATCGGAGTCCCTGAAAATTTCCCGGTATAAGCCTCAAAGCTCATCCCGTTCGGCAGCCTTGAAATTTCCGTAACATCCCCGCCGTAATATTCAAAGCCGGTCGCACGTTCAAAAGCTCCTGCACCCGACCATCTCTCATCAGGATTGTTAATTTCATCGTCAATCACTTTAACGCTCTGAATTTCCCATTTTACTAAACCTTCAACATCGCAATTTAAATATTTTTCGTAATAAGTATTTAACGCGCCGGACTCCATATAACTTGTTAAAATATTTAGGCTAGCGATATTTATATTTAACCCGCCGATATGATCAAGCTCTGAAACTTTTTTTACTCCATCGCCGACATATAAACGATTTGTCAGTAAATTAAAAACCGGCTCGCCTGCTTCCGGAATATATTCCGAATCTGAGAACACCTCATCCGAATTAACCCGCTTAAACTGTATTAAAGTCGACATTTAAAATTTTTTCATCTCCGTTTAAATTAAAATTAAAATTAAAATTAAAATCCTCGCGTATATATATATACGTTTTTGTGTCGAATCAGCTTTAAACCTTTATAAATACTGCTTTCCCATTCGACACACCTATATTTTTCAGTGTCGAATCAGTGTCGAATCAGTATCGAATTAAAATTTTTAAAATCCTGTAATTTTTGCCGCAAAATTTTTTGTAAACCCTTTTAAATTTTTTTTATTTTTTCTTACGAGTGTCGAATTAAATTTTTTTCGAAATTCTTAAATTAAGATTTTAAAACATTCTTTAAATAATATAAAAAATATTCTGACAATTTTATAATATTTACGTAAAAATCTTTTTAAATTTCTCTTAAAATCTTTTTTAATTTCTTTTCATTTCTTTTCATTTTTTCGCAAATTCCTTTTAATTCGATTCGACACAATTTTATATTTCATTCGACACAACTTTTAAATTGATTCGACACAAATTGCAATATTTAATTAAATTGATTCGACACAACCATTTTTAATTAAAATCCAGTGTTTGCAATAAATTTATTTTCGATTCGACACAAATTGCATTATTTAATTAAATTGATTCGACACAAATTTAAAAACGATTCGACACAACCATTTTTAATTAAAATCCGGTGTTTGCAATAAATTTATTTTCGATTCGACACAAATTGCAATATTTAATTAAATTGATTCGACACAAATTTAAAAACGATTCGACACAAATTTTTAATTTACATTCTCTCGATACTCACAACGCTAAAAGCTCCGTCCGGCGATTCGTTCAAAGTCATTTTTACAAGCTTTTTTATTACCGGATTCGTTATTAACGTTTGAACACAAATTAAATAATAATTCATGCCTTTTACAACTTGTGTCCCGCAAAATAATACCGGTTTATAATCTGCGCCGGTCATCTCGTTTGTTAAGGCCGTAAACCCTGAAGCTAATCTCTGCGGTAAATTCACACTCTTTAAATTCTTGTTTAATTCCATTTCGCCAAACATTTTTTTAAATTTTTCTCCTTTACTTTTTAGAATTTTTTGTTATAATTCCTCGTGAATATAAAATACTTTCTTTCTTCATTGTTTTCTGATTATTGTTTTCTGATTGCTGTAAAGTTCTTTGTAAGTTTATTATTGTTCTGATTTCGTTTAAAAAAAAAGCCCCCGGCCATGTGATTAAATTTTCACTACCGGGGGTAATTCTTTATTTTATTTTAATTTATTTCGTTTTAAATCTTATCTTATCTTATGCGCCTGGTGTAGGATCGGGATCGGGGTCTGGTATTGTTAAGACTCCGCCGTCAATGTTTTCAACATCTATGTTTGCAACTTCCTGCCCAAGTTCGTATAAAGCTTTCGCACTTGCAGCTTTTCCAGCGTATCCGGCTTTATTCTGTTCGGTTATTACTGTTGTGTCGTCAACAATTTCGGTCGCGTCTGAATATGCTAAATTTGCGATCGTGCTAACTCCATCGCCGATTTTAATACGGCCGGTATCAGTTTCAAATATAGGCTCGCCAACCGCCGGCACGACTGTTAATTGATCTAATACGCTTTTTGCTGCGCGTTTAAATTGAATTGTTGCCATGATTATTTAAAATCCTCCATCGAATTAGAAATTAATTTTTTTTTGAATTTTTTAATTTTTTCTGCAATATGCGAAGGATCGTGAGTAATATGCGAATAACTAAATTAAGAATTAAATTTAATTTTTTATAAATCTGCATTCTTAAAAATTTCCTCCGTCTTTTGCTAATTCCAATTAACCCCTTGAGGATTTAAAATATTTATAAGGATTTAATTAAATATATTTATCCCGCGGGGGTTATGTCTTTACGTAATTAAAATTTTCTCTGCTCTGGTAAAGTTTGAAAAATTTTTTTTACGCTATCAATTCCGACAAATCTCCGCCATCAATGTCACTCGCTTCAACATGTGACAATCTGTCCATTAACATTTTTACAAGCCTTGCGCTCGCTGCTTTGCCCGCGTAAAGTGTTGCATTGTCCGGGGTGATTACGCTTAAATCGTCAATAATGTCCGTTGCATCGCAATATGGAAGAGCGTCCCATGAATGAACACCATCGCCGAATTTTAAACGCATTACGTCAACATCAAGTCCGGGTTCGCCGGCTTTTAATATTTTTGAATAATTCGCCCATTGTGCAGTCGTCCCGCGTTTTACCTGAATAATTTTCGCCATGATTTGAATTTCACCTCCTTTATTTAAAATAAATCTATATAAAAAAATTAACCCGGCTTAAAAAATTTATTTAAACCGGATCAATTAATTTATTTCAAGTTTAATATTTTTTTATTTTACAAGCGAAGCATAAGCCAATAACGCGCCAATAATTGTAAACAGAGAACCGAATAATCCAATATTGCTTCGTTAAATTCATTCCGAGTTACATAATTATCATTTTCAGCCATGACCCTCACCCCAAAATAATTTTAACAGGATTATTTTTAATTGCCGATCGCTAGCCACGTCACACCGAGCTGATCATCCTGACCATTCGCATTAAGTTTACATTTAAAACTTGTTCGCGAGCATGAAATAAACTCAACACTGCAATTATTATCAATATTCACATTACCTTCAACAACGCAGGGTATTACTGTAAAGCAACTTGATGGAAATTCTATATAAAAATTTTGTTCGGCAATTAATCTACTTGATTGAAAAAAACTGACAACCCTGTTATAATTCCCCACTGCATTATTAAGCCATTCGAAAATTTTATATAACCGTTTTTAGCGTTTGTCCCGGTAACTGTCGCGCTGTCGCCTTTGTCGCCTTTGTCGCCCTTGTCGCCTTTATCGCCTTTTGCACCTTTTGCACCATCTGCACCGGCCGGCAAATCAAAATTAAATGTCCATTTTGGTTCGCTTGCACTTTTATTAATCGTTACAGCAGCATTTGAGCCGGGTGATAAAGTGTTAACCGTTCCGATATTAAAATCGTATGAAATTGCGTCTATTCTGTCATTAATCGCATTTCGGTATGATTCGCAATCCGGAATTTTTACGCGCTCATCTATTTGATCCTGGTGATCATCCATCAACTCTTTACAATCCGTAATTTTTCGGCGCGTATTTATATCAGTCTGCAAATTTTGGACAATGTCGTTTATTTCATCATGCGTGACATATAAAAGCCCCGTCCCCGCCGGGAATGTTATGTTGGTAGCATTTGAGATATTTATCTGAAGTTTAAATAAAAATTCTATTACATCGCCCGAAGTGTGAGGCGGTATATAATCGCAATTATTTCCAGAATTGGCATAACTGTATAATTTTTCTGTATTGTCGTCCGGGTCTATCGCAAATAACCCGATCTCACGCGCATAAAATCCTGCTGAAATTAAATTATTTGCAAGTACAGCACGTATAACCGCTAAATTTTTAGCATCTCGATCAACAACGCATGAATTTATTTCTAAATCATATTTATAATTTATTAATGCCGTCATATTCATAAACTCGCCAGAATATGAACCGTCTCCCACTGCTACACGGCTGAATCTTAATTCTTTACCCGTTAAAGCTTTAGCCAATAAATTCTGCCCGTTCAAAGTTAATACAAAATTCTTAAATTCTGCCATTTAGAATTTATTTTACTCACTTTCAAATTTAATTTAATTTAATTTTAAATCTTAATTTTATTTTATTAGATTTTTTATTATTTCAACAGGATTTTTATTTGATTAGATATAACGTGAATTATTCAGCCTTAAAAAAGTACAAAATAATACACGCTTTGAATTATAGTATTTTATTTCAATTTTCGCAAGTATTTAATTTTTAAATTTTTAATTTTTAATTTTAATAATTCTTTAAAATATAATTTCTCGATTGAATAACGCGCCCTGCATGAAATAAATTCTGGTTGTAATAATCAGGGATAACAAAGTGCAGGTCGAACCAGCTCCTCGCGGCTTTAGCTTCTTTGATTGCGTAAAAGAGTCGCGAATAAATATCGGTCGGGTGATTCTGAAAAAAATTATTACGCACGTCAATATCAATCCTAAAACTATAAGGGACATAATCACTTAAATTGTACCAGTTTGTAAACTCTGCAGCGGCCTTTAAATTTTCGCAGGATTTTAAAATCGCATATTCCGTCCCCTTTTTCATATGCCATTTAATTCCGTCTAAAATTTCGGTCCTCCGGCCTTCGTCATCAAACGCTAAATAATAATTGTCAACGTGAAACTGCCATGCGAGCAAATCCAATAAATTTTTATTCAGCTCGTCAATTCTGGAAAAAATACGCGCTTGAGAAATAGCTTCAAATAAATTTTTTAATTCAGGTTGAATACTTTCAGCGCAATTTAAAATATTTTCGTCTCGCAATAAATTTGCAGGGATAATATTTTTTAATTCGATATCATTTAATTTTTTCATTTTTATATTATAATATTCACAACCCTTATTTGATATATAAAAATAAAGTATTCAGCAGGGTGGGCGCTTCGAGCTGGGATAATAATCCGGGTTTTTTTGCCCCCCTTGAATTTTTTTTATTTTTTTTATTTAAAATATTGCAACGCGCTTATAATCGTAAACAACGCACCGAATAATCCAATAACGGCAAACATTGCATTTAATTTTGCGTTCATGGCTTTTATTTCGCCGTGCATTCCTGAAATTTCTCCGCGCATGTCACTTAAATCACGCGTAACATTTTCCCTAAATTCTAAATTTTGCGCTTTTATTTCGGCTTTAAATGCTTCGTTAGTGGCTTCGATCCGGCGTATTGTTTCCATAAATAAATCCATTCGGACGTAATTATTATTATTATTATTATTTTTATTTTGGCTCATGATTTTGCGCTCCCCCTGTTTTTAAAGTTTTTTATATTATAATTAATTTCATGTCTAGTAAAAATAATAATGCACGCGAATTAAATATAACGCAGCGGGTCGAAAATACAGCGCAGGCTCGGCAATTGGCGCAAAAAAAATTAAATTTGGCGAATTCAAAGGAAATAACGTGTAATATAAATTTGGCCGGTGATTTAAATTACTCAGCAGGGATGAACGTAAAAATTTCAGGGTTTGGAATATTTGACGGAAATTACTCAATTGAGAGCGTAACGCATAATATTTCGCGATCCGGTTATACAACCAGTTTAAATTTACATATGGGTAAAACTAGTAAACAGGCGGCAAAAACAAAAACGAAAAAGCCTAAACGAAAAGCAAAGCCCGGAAGCATAAATAAAACGATTTACGCCGATTCTAGCGAGACATATCACGGGTAAAATAAAATTAAAAGTAAAATTAAAATCAAAATCAAAATTAAAAGGAGCGTTTTAAATTACTTCATGGCCGAGATTAGATTCGGATATATTTCGGACTTCGATGCAAAAAAAATGCAAGCCCGCGTAACTTTTCCTGATTATGATGACATTGTCAGCGATTGGCTGCCTATAATAATTAATAATTCGAAAAAGACAAAAGCGGAGCATTATTTGGACGTTAATGAACATGTAGCGTGCGTATTTTTAGATGACGGGATCGAGGCCGGCGCAATTTTAGGAGCGATTTACGATGACGATAACAAGCCGGAAATTTCGGATGAAAATGTTCAAAGCGTTTTATTTTCGGACGGGACTTTAATAAAGCATGATAGGTTAAATAAAATTTGTTTAATTCAGGATTCGTTTGGGAGTTTAATAAAATTGTCGGATGGGAATATCGAAATAAGCGCGCCGAATAATATTAAAATTAATGCTTCTCGGATTGACTTAAATTAAAAAAAATATTATAATTTGCGACAAATGGGATTAATAATATTTTATCAGCTCTGATGGGCAAAAAATTTCAAGGTTTAAACATCGATTCGTGAAAAGAATGCTCCTCTGAATTGTTTTTTAAAAAGCATTTTCGGAGGGGGATTTTTTTTTATTTTATTTCAGAGGGGGAAAAATAAATAATTATGCCTGCTGTAACTAGAAAAGGGGATTTTTGCACCGGCCATGAATGTTTTCCGGCGCGATCCAGCACAGAAGGTTCGAATAATGTTTACGTTAATAATATTCCAGTTCATAGATTAGACGATGGATGGGCTGTACATTGCTGCACGCACCCGAATGTCCCGCACGGTTGTCACGGGGGCGTATTGAGTTCTGGAAGTTCGAGCGTATTTGTGAATAATAAAAATATTGGTCGGGTTGGTGATAGCGTTTCGTGCGGTAGTCTTGTGGCTTCCGGTTCAAATAATGTTTATGCCGGCGATTAAATAAATAAATAAAAAAATAAAAAAAATAAATGCCCGAATCCTTAAGAGATTAAGAACTCGGCCACCGAAAAGAGATTAATTTTTTTTGCAGTGCACAAAAGCTGAACACAATTCAAAATAATTAATTGGAGGTACAAAGTCGGTCAAAACTGAGAGGATTATAACACGGAAATAAAAAAAATTCCAGACCCGGAGGAGCAATTTTCCACGATCTGGAACGATAAAAATAATTATAGTCAGCAGCCTAAAAAACTTTAAACTTTAAAAAAGGAGTTGAATGACTCGATCGATTTTAAAATTCAGGGGTATTATAACACGAATAAAGGAAGGTGTAAATTTTTTTTTAGAGATGGTTGGAACGTTAGGCAATATAATTTTTGAGGTTAGCGATGAGAAAATAAAGACTTTTAAGAGTTTGAATTTAAGCCAAAAAGCGAATTACGCAACGCATAATATTATAAATAAAAAAGGGATGAGCGAGTTTACAGGATTTGAGCCGATGAGCATAAAAATAAATATAAGTTTAAATCAGAATTTAGGAGTAAACGTTCAAGAGGAGTTAAACAAGATAAATAAAGCATTTTCCGGCCATGAAGTATTAAATTTTATATTGAATGGTCAACCGGTCGGGGAGGGAAAATTTGTAATAGAAAATATTTCAGAGGATATGAAGGTGATCGGGAAGAACGGTGAAATAATAAGTTGTGAAATAAATTTGGATTTAAAGGAATATATTTAAAAAATGCAGGTTGACATAGTAGGAAATTTAAACGAAATAGATTTTAACCCTTCGGATGAGTATCACGAAATAATACAGAACGTCAAAACGATATGCAGCACGCCAAAATATTCTGTGCCTTTGGATCGTGAATTTGGAGTAAATGCTTCGCTGGTTGACCGTCCGATAAATTATATACAGGCGAAATTAACGGCCGAAATAATAGAAGCAATAAATAATTATGAGCCTCGTGCAAAAGTTAAGAGCGTAAATTTTACGGGGGACGGGTTGACTGGTTTATTAATACCGGTTGTAAAAATTGAATTAAGTTAAAATTTAAGATTAAATAAAATCAGGGTGTGAAAAAATAAAAATGGATTATTTAAAAATTTTGGAAGTTATTTTATTGGCTTTAGTTTTATTGTGCAATATAGGTTTATGGATGTTAAACAAATGGTGCGATGAGGATGAGGAGTATAAGCGCGAAATAAAAGAGAATCGCGAAAATAAAGACATATGGGGCGAAAATTAAAAAAATGGATTTAAGTGAATTATTTCCGAGTTTACCGGAGATATTATTTGCGGAGCGCGATCCTGAGACGGTTGAGAGCGAAATTATAACGCAATATGAAAATTTATCAGGGCGGACATTAGCAAAGGGCGATCCGATTCGTTTATTTTTGGAAGCGGTTGCGTTAATAATAATTCAACAGCGCTATTTAATAGATTACACTGGGAAGCAGAATTTATTAGCGTATTCAGAGGGCAATAATCTAGATCATTTAGGAGCGTTATTAGGAGTCAGCCGGCTTGAAGCAGAATGTGCCAGCGTTAAATTAAAATTCACGTTAACCGGGACATTAAGCGAAAATTTAATAATTCCAGCTGGGACGAGGGCTGCAGATGTTTCAGGGCTTGTATATTTTGCGCTTGACGATGATTTAAAAATATTGGCTGGGAATTTGACGGGCGAGGGTTCTGCAACGTGCACCGAAGCCGGAATAATCGGCAATGATTTTTTAACGGGGCAAATAAATATATTGGTTGACCCTGTGAGTTATGTAAAGAGCGTAATAAATATAAATACGAGTTCTGGCGGTTCTGATGCAGAGGACGATGAAAATTTCAGGGAGCGAATTCAGATGGCACCGGAGTCTTTTAGCGTAGCCGGGCCGGAGGGAGCTTATGAATATTATGCGAGGAGCGCCAATAGTTATATAAGAGATGTAACAGTGATCGGTCCTCCTGATACGCAGCCCGGCCATGTTGATATTTATGTATTAATGGAAAATGGAGAATTGCCTTCAGATGAAATTTTAAATCAGGTTTACGAGACGTGTAACGATGCAAGTATCAGACCTGACACGGATTATATACAAGTTTTGAAGCCTGAAACGGTTAAATATAATATACGACTGACTTATTATATTGATCGAAAAAAGGCAAATCAGGCGGAGAATATTTGCGAAGGAGTAAATAACGCGATAGAAAATTTTATATTATGGCAGCGTCAAAAGATCGGCCGGGACATAAATCCGAGCGAATTAACGCGGCGAATTTTAGAGGTCGGAGCAAAACGTGTAAATATAACGCAGCCGGCATTTAAAGAATTATCCGGGAATGAACTGGCAGTATTAAACACGAAAAATATTATTTACGGCGGGCTTGAGAGCGAATAAAATAAAGAAATTAAAAAATTAAAATTTTAAAATTTGAACGGAGGGGCAAAAAAAATAATGCCAATTATTTCAATGTTTTTCGGGATCATTATCCGAATGTATTACGACGATCACAACCCGCCGCATTTTCACGCTGAATATCAAGGACATAAAGGAATGTTTTTAACGAATGGTGAAAAATTAAATGGAAATATTCCGGCCAAACAGCAAAAATTTATAAGCGCATGGGCTGAAATACACCAGGACGAATTATTAGCAAACTGGGAAATTTCAAAGACTGAGAGGGAATTATTTAGGATCGAGCCTTTAAGATAAGGTGGGAAAATGAATAAAATTTTATATAATTTGCCTGAATGGGTTGTAAAAGAAGTGAGGGCGCTTGATAATTTTAAATTATGGTTAAGATTTGAGAGCGGGGAAATAAAAATTTTTGATTTTAAGCCGTATTTAAAATATAAGATTTACGAAAAATTGAATATTCCAGAATTTTTTAAACTGGTTCGCGTTGAAGGTGATAGCATTGCATGGCCGGGGGATATAGATATAGCTCCGGAGCGTTTATATTCAGACGGTGAAAAAATTTAATGTTTTATTTTAATAATAATCCGGGAAAAATTATCCCGGTTTTTTTAATTTAATATTTATTCGTGATAAGTTTCAGACGGATCGGCGTAAATTTCTGCTTTAATCGTTTTATTTTTTTTAGCGTCATGATATTTAATTTTAGCTTTTTTAAAAGTCCCGGAAGTTTTTGTATTAAACCGCCAGTTGATAATATTTGACGAATTGCAAATAATTTGATTAACGGGGTTTTTATTTTCGTATTTTTCGAGGTCGTAAATAATAATTTTTTCGTCATGAATTTTTAAACCGAGTCCAGCGTCCTGACATAAATTATTTAAAAAATTTAAATCGCTTAAATTAATTTGGTCTTTTCGTTCAAAAGTCGGTTCGTCCTCTGAATCCCAAAACAATTCGAAATTATTATTTTTAGCAATGTCCATCGCGATAATTCTTAACGGAATGCCCTCCCATGATTTATTTTTTAAAGTTTGGACGATCGGGCTTGAAATTAAAGAACTAACGCATTTAATATTAACAACGCCGGGCGGGCCTGAAAAATCAATCTCGTCAATTTCGAATTTTCCGCAATTTAATTTTTTAGTCTGATTATTATTAATTTTTATAATGCTGGCTTCGATTTTAGCGCCTTTTTCAGGGAAAAAACTATTACGCCATAAACCTTCGCGGTCTTCGAGCTGAATGCTTAAATCGTCAGCTTTTCCTGTAGCATTGTCAGTAAAAGTAAAATTTATTAAGAATTCCGAAATATCATGCGTAATATTTTTATTATTATAAAAAATTTCTGGATATGCTTCTCTTGACTCCATTTAAAAAATTTTTCGCCTGCCATTTTAAATTTTTATTTTAAATACCTGTGCTGCCAAATCCGTTAAAATCACGTTTAGTTTTTGAGAGTTCATTCTCTGGAATTAAATTTAAATTGACGCGTTCAACCTTTGAGAAAATTATCTGTGCGACTCGATCGCCCGCATTTATTTTAAAATCGTTTTCGCCTAAATTGCATAAAATAATTTTTATTTCGCCTCTGTAATCTGCATCAATTGTGCCGGGCGAATTTAAGCAGAACACGCCAAAATTTAAAGCTAAACCGGAGCGCGATCTGATTTGAGCTTCATAACCTGAGGGAATTTCTAATTTTAAGCCTGTTGAAATTAATTTTATTTTTCCCGGTTCAATTATATAATTTTCGCATGAGCATAAATCCAAGCCGGAAGCTCCTTCGCTTTTATATTCCGGAATTTTAGCGCCTTCGTTTAATTTGCAGATATTAATATTAATATTATTATTATTATTCATAATTTTTTGCCCGCCTTTAAAAAATTTAATTTTATAATTTTCTTGAAATTGCAATTATAATCAGCGCGAATAACCCGCCGAAAATAAGGCCGATTATTTCTCCCATGGTGGCAGCCCTCCTGTTAAAGGGATATCCAAATCAGGAATATTTAAATTAATACCGGCCGGGAAAATAATAAAGTCTTTATAAATTGAATTTTCATCGATTAAATTAATTAAATTATATTCGCCGCCAATATTTTTATAAAATTTATACGCGATTAAATCCCATGTGTCTCCCTGTTTAGTTTTGTAAATTTCACTCATAATATTTTTTTAAGCATACGCCAGCCTCTCAGATTCGTTTTGAATGTCCTGCATTGCCTGTTTTACAATTTCGAAAATTTCATAACGCAAATTATTATTATTATCGCCTGACACGTTTATCACGGGGGCTATATTAAAATTTTTTACGCCTTGACTAGTATTATTATTAATATTATTTAATAATCCTGATTCGCCTAAAATTTCGAACGATCGGCGCGGATCATTTAGCGGGAGAATAGCTTCCGGGCCAGCTTCGCCAATCATTGCAATTTCAGGGTGTGAAATAATTCCACCTGCTGCATAATGAGTTTTAGCACCCCATGCCATGTCCATCGCGTTAATTGCGTTTTGCTGCTGCTTTTCAACTGCTGCGCTCGCTTGTTCTGAACTTCCTATTAAACCGAATGACACGGTCGAAATAAAAGAGTTCCAAGCGTTAGAAATTCCGTTTACAATTCCGTCCCAATAGCTTGAAATACCATCGCAGACGCTAATCCAAGCATTATTAAACATTTCGCAACATTTGTCCCAGTTTTCGTAAATTGCCCAAATGCCCGCAATAATTCCAGCACCGATCGCAACGGTCGCAAATAACGGATTTAAATTCATGACGGCATTTAATACGCCAAAACTGCCCGCCAAATTTTTCACAGCGCTAATAATTCCCATTATGGTGCTCGCAGCTTTTAACGTAGCAAATGCGCCGGCAAATAAAATAACGCCATCGGTTAAGGCTGGAAATTTGTCCATTAAATCCGTTGCAAGATTAATAATTTTAGTCAAACCGTCGACAATAGGTTCAAGAGCTTTCATTAAAGGCCGTCCGACGCGTTCCAAAAATCCTTCCATAGCGCTTTGCATGCTTGTAATTTTCCCTTGAAGCGTATCATTTCGAATTTCAGACATTTTCCCGGCTGCATTATTTACATTTGCGCTGTTAATTTGTTCTTGAACATTTGCATATGACCCTGATTGAACGCTGCTCATTAAAGCCCGTGCGGCTCTGATACCTCTATCACCGAAAATCCCGGACAAAATATTATTTATTTCTAAATCGCCCTTACCCTTTAATTTTTCGGCCAAATCTTTATATAAAAATTCGCTTCGCCTTAATCTTCCTTCGCGGTCTTTTACTGCAACTCCTAAATTATTTAAAGCTTGCTGGCTTGTCTCTTTGCTTAAATGCGTTAATAAGCTTTGATAACTTGTGCCGGCCTCTTCGCCTCTTAATCCGGTATTTGCCATTGCAGCCAAATCGGTCGCAGCTTGTTCTGCACTCATGTGAAAAGATTTTGCCTGCGTTCCGACTTTTTGTAAACTTGCGCCCATCATGCTTATATTAGTATTTGCCGCAGCACTTGCACCTGCTAAAATATTCGAAATTCTAGACGCTTGATCGGCGTTATATTCGAATTGCGATAACGATTGAGAAATAATTTCACTTGCTTGCGCCAATTCCATCCCTTCAGCTGAAGCCATTGCTAAAACTCCGGGAATTGCTCCGATAACTTGTTCTGCGTTCATTCCAGCTCTGATTAAATTTTCTTGTGCTTGTCCGACTTGAACCTGTGAAAATTGTGTCAAGCGCCCCTGCTCCCGCGCCTGTGCTTCAAGTTTTAAAAAATTTTTGTCGTCTCGATCCAAACCTGTAACGGCTCTGACATTAGCCATTTGCTGTTCAAAATTTGCTGCAACGTTTACGGGTTGTCCGAATGTAGATTTTAAACCTTGAAAAGCCGCATAAGAGGTCATTGCAGCATCTTTTAAATTTTTCATGGCCGTTAATCTTTTTTGCTGCCGTTCTTGTGCCTCAAATAATTTATTTTGCGCTTTTACTGCTTCTTCGCTTCGCCTCGTTAATTCTTGTTGTGCTTTTCCAAAATCTTCCGTGCTTATTCCAGAGGCTTTTAACTCGCCCCGCAATTCGTTTAATGCTTTTCGCTCTGATTTTAAATTATTTTCAGTTGAATTAATTAATTTCCCTAAATGCTGCATTTGCCCTTGTATTTTTGGGGTCATGCCGGATTCTTTTGCCTGCTTTTGTAATAATTTAAATTGCTCCCGGTATTTAGTTAAAGCCTTTTGAGATTCTGAAATTTTTAATGATTTCGCTTGAAATTCGGAAAATGTGCGCGCTAAATTTTTAATTGAATCTGAATTTTTTCCAATTGATTTATTTAAACCTTCGAATTTTTGCCCCGCCATTGCAAACGCTGCATTAAAACTTTGATCCAATGCGCCATTTAATGTAAATACTGTTGCAAATTCCGAAACACCCGCCATTTAAATTATTTCACCTCCTGAAATTTTTTTTTTATTTTTTTCCCTGCCTCTTAATTCTTTCATTTTCGCCCGCTATAATTTCGCACCAAGTTATTAAATTTCGTAATTTCTCATTTAGCCAAAAACTTAAGCCCGTATTTAAATCGCTCCGGGCTAATCTTACGCAAATTAACCGTAAAATATTGCAAGCGCTGTATTTATTTTCAGGGTCGCATAAACCTAATTGAATAAAAAATTTTGCGTTAAATTCGTAATATTCGTAAAATCTTTTGCGCCTAAACTTTCGAGCAATTCGACCGGCATTTTACAAGCACGGGCTGCAACTTGAATTAAATACGCTTTGCTAAAATCATTTAAAAGGCTTTGGCGGCCTGATTTTATTACGGCCTGTTCACAGTCGAGCAAATCAAGTTCCGTTAATTCTTTATCTTTATGCAATATTTTTTTATTTAATTTAATTTTCATGATTTTTAATTTTTTCTCCTTTTCAATTCAAATTCCGAATATTATAAGCCGTCCGGAAAATTTTTATTTTTAAATCAGCTTGATCGGCCTAACCTAATATTATTAGCCTGAAAAAATCCAAAAAAAAAGTGCCCCCGGGATTCAGAAAATTAAAAAATTCTCTAAAACCCCGCGAGCTATTTCGCCGATTAGGGTGAAACTAAAAAATAAAAAAAAGAGTCTTGACAAACCTTTTTTATAATTACAGTGAGGATATTTTACAATAAATTCATAATTCCTGCAAAATTATTTCCTTTTCCCAGCGCGCTCCTGACTTCGGCCAAATAATCAACGCCGCGAATTTTGCAAATATAATTTAATTTATCGATTTCAGCGTAATTTGTATTATTAATATCAATTTTCATGTAAGTACATTCAAGCGCGGTTGTCGTCCCGGTTGTGTCGCCTGATACTAAATTGCCGATCGTAATATTTTTTGGAATTGCTTTGACGTAAACATGAAGCGCATTAACTTTATAAAATCCTTGTCCGGCGTTATAATCCTGCATGGCCGAGTATAAATCTATATTATGAGAATATTGGCCGGCTAATTTAAAAATATCTTTTGTGACATTGCGCCATGTTAAACTCAGTTCCAAGCTTCCAAAATGGCCGAGCACCGGGCTTGAAACAGTTCCAGCAACCCCCGCGCCGCTGATATCGCTTGTAACGCTTTCAAGATTAGGCAATGAACCCTCCGCAACTCCTAAAAGGTCGCGCCCTTCAT
Source organism: uncultured Fretibacterium sp. (assembly GCA_937900285.1). Classification (GTDB taxonomy): domain Bacteria; phylum Synergistota; class Synergistia; order Synergistales; family Aminobacteriaceae; genus JAFUXM01. The sequence goes on from CALCEM010000026.1 coordinate 42,429, forward strand.
GGTAAACGCTGAAATTTATACCGCGCTCCGGGATTATATTACTCATTTGTATCACCTCCGAATAACGTGCTTAAATAGCTTGTATCAAATTCAAATGTGCCCGAAATTTCTTCAGCCGGGACGGGGGGCGTAATATAAATGTGAAATTTTAAAATGCCGTTTAATAAATCGGTTGTAGGATTTTCGCCTTCCTGGAATTCGATGCGGCCGCCGAGTAAAAATTCACGCGCTGCCAATCCGTTTAAATAAACGTTATACGAATTTACGATCGTGCGAATTAAACGCGGAGTCACCGGTGCATCAAGCTTCTGCCAAAACGTTAAAATAAAATTATTCCTAATAAAATCAAACATCCTCCGAACTGGGATAAACATGTCTTTAACGTCTGAATTATCAGGATAAACGGCCATGCGATTCCCCCAGGCGCGCCAGCCTCCGACCCAGTTTAAAGCGGTCATAATTCCATTTGAGTTTAAATAATTTGCCGTCTCAATTCCGAGATTAATTTCATCGCCGTCATCGTTTACGCAGCCGTCAATATTTAAATTTTTATTGCTGGGTGATTCATACGGGACATTATCATTACTGTAATCAGTCGTATTAATCAAGCCTGCTAATTGCGTGCTGAAATTAAAAATTTTATCGTCAAGCTTTAATTTCGGCCAGCATATTATCTGCCTTGCATCAACGAAATTATTATTATTTTTCCAGCTGACACAATCCGAATATTTAGAGCATGCGTCCGAATCAATATCGCAAATCGCTAAACCTGAAAATAATCCGTTAATATTATTCATTTTGGCGGCCATGATCGCGGCGACCTCGCTGTTTTTTGACCATCCAGGCGCTAATAATAAACCCGGCACAAGTCTAAACAACGGAAAAATTTTATTAACTAGTTCAAGCCCTTTATATTGTCCCGTTCCAGAATCGACTCCGCCAATAATTTCATTTTTAGTTATTGAACTTCCAATGCAGCGCGAAAAACCTATTTTAACGGTGTTGAGGCTAGCCATTGCGCCGGAATTTAAAATATTTACAATTGCTTCTCCGTCCGAATTGTAATTTAAAACATAATCCGTTCCAGATTTATAATTTTTACCGCTCTCAAAGGTTAAACCCTTCGAAATTACAACGCCCGACCCTAAATTAATTTTTTTATTGCTGATTGAATAATCTTTTAAAGCGACTGTTGTTGTTTTGCTTGACGGGTCTAAAACATTTATTAAAACGCAGGGTCCAATATTATATAAAGCGAATTGCGAGTAAATGAACTCACATAACGTAAAATTTTCCCAGTCCGAAGAATAGCCGAAATTTTCAACGGCTTCAGCGTAATTATAAATTAATTTCGGTTTATTAACGTTTTGAGCGTCTTCCGTCATAAACACGGGCGCAGTTCCAACAACAACGGGCAGCCCTGCATCAGCTTCGACCGGACTTAAAATCCCGGTGCTGACTTCTCGCGTATAAATTCCGTGATTTATTGCCATTTTGAATTATTTCACATTCCTTTCATTTAAAAATTTTTTATCCTTTAATTTTTCATAAGCTTTGTAATAAATTGTGCCGGGTAAACTGGTTAAACTCACTTTTTGTAAAAATTCATCTGTATCGCAGATTAATAATTCTAATTCCTGGTATTTCTGCATTAAATCGTAAATATAGTCCGGTAAACCGTTTAAAAATACTTGGTATTGAACGAGTCCAAATTTTTTTACATTCGGGCCAATATAAATATTATTCATGAAAATTTTTTCACCTTCTTTAATCTTAATAATCTTAATAATCTTAATAAACTTAATTTTAAAATTTTAAATCCAAGCAGCTTTTAATTTTTCCTGCGGGTATCCAGTCTCCAAAATCAAATCCATAAAGCCGTAAAACAGCGGCCAATAATTTTCGTCTGGCAAAGCCCATTTAACGCCATCGGATAATAAATATTTTTGATTTATGATTTTATCGCGTTCCAAATTAAAAATAATTTTGTCGATAATATTTGCGACATCTCTATAACCTTGCAAATCGTGCGAATTATCGTAAATTCCAATTATTAATTTAATGTTTACTCTATAATTTGCGAAAAGGCTATCATTTTTAAATTTACTGCGTTCTGCACCGTCGACCCTGACTATTATAAACGGAAATAAATTTTCAAAATCGGCCTCGCCAAAATCCTGATATTTTAAAGGAATTTCGCGTGTTTTAATTTTGACGTTAGGGGGCATTGGTAAATTTTGAGTGTAAAATTTTATTTGTTTTACTTCGCCATCGCGTTTACCGTTTAATAAATATTCATCGCTTAAAATTTCGCCTAAATAATTGCATAAAGCGTCCTGCATTTCGAGAATTACCATTTAAAAAAATTTCACCCCCTTTAAAAAAATTTTAAAATTTAAAACTGGATTAACATTTGACGGCCGCCCTTGACCTTTAAAGATTTTTGAATCTCCCTGTGAATTTCGTGCTGTAACCTGTTTTTAAATTCGATTAACCCGTCTCCCATCGCCTCTTCAACGGTATATTTATTTTTAACGATTTGAGGGACTGCCGGGCCTTTTACGAGCCATATATCTTTATGGTTATCAGGATTCCTCAAATATAAACCTTTACCGCGCCTGTAAAATGCTGTCGGCCTCCTAAACGGTTTTAAACCGCCTTCGCGTAATACAGCGCCTTTATAAATTCCTTTATAGCCGGGTCTCTTTGGTTGAACGTTATAAAATTTTGCAAGGTTAAGCTCCCTGCCTGAGAATAAAATTTTTGCGGTTTTGTCATTGCCCTGCGCCGTGAATACTTTCATGTGAGAGCGTATTACACCGGGTTTTATAAAATATTTATAAGCCGTCTCCTGCGTTAATACTGTTCTGACTTTATACGCTGCTCTGTTTGTTGCACGGTTAATAACTCCTTGAACATCTTTGACTATATCGCGAATTTTATTAAACGTTGTGTCATAACCGAAATTTATTTTTATTGGTAGATTTGAACCTGATCCGCCGGCCATTTAAAAAAAATTCACCTGCCTTAAATTAAAAAATTTATTTTTATTTAGCTCTCATTTGCCGTTAATTCTATTCGCCAGACTTGATCCTGCAATTTTCGCGCGTCCTTGACTGAATATAATCTCTGATCGAGCCGTAAAGCCTGCCCGGCCTGAACTCCTTCAATTTCCTGCGCTCTGACATATAAAACGCCGTCCGAATCATAAATCCCATAAACTTCCGACGAGTTGAACATTCCATTTAAATTAATTGTTGTGCTTCTATGATTTTTAACGAAAATTGCCATTATTTCTGCGCCGTCAATATTATGCATATCTGCAAACTCCTCAAGGTTAAACCAAACGTGACTATTTTCCAGATCGTTTATAAAATTATCGCGAAATTTAATGCTCATGATTTATTTTTTTTAATATTCACCTCGATTTAAATTTAAACTTTTTTATTTTTCGTGATATAATTTAAAATTTTTTATTGCAATTTACATAATATATATTATAATACACATATCAAATTACAGGAGGGGATTAAAAATTTCTAAAAAGTTAAAGCGCTTGAGCCGTCTTTTAAATAAAAAAGTTTATTCACTTGATGATGCAATAAAGACGGTGGAATCCGACGGCTGGTACAGATTCGACAAAAACGCGAGGCATTACCTTTACAGGCACCCATTTAAACCTGGAATCGTAGTAATACCCCGCCATAATAGAGATGTCAAGAAGGGTACTATAAACAGCATTTTAAAGCAAGCCGGATTAAAAAAATAATTTTCAGGGGGTTTAAATTTCAGCCCCCGAATTTAAAAATTTTTATATTTCATAAAGGAGCGTAAATAAATCATGCAAATTAAAGACCGTTATATTTATCCTGCAATTTTCAGTTATGATGACGATGGTATCGTTATAACTTTTCCAGATTTGCCGGGCTGTATTTCTCAAGCTGATGACGATCAAGAGGCTTTATTTATGGCTCGTGATGCTATGGCTTTATGGTTGCATTATCACGAGTCCGAAAATTTAGAAATTCCAACCCCCTCCAGACCGCTTGAAATAAAACATGAAGCCCACCAAATCGTGAATTTAATTGATGTTTATATGCCTTTGTATCGCGAATCAATTAATAATCAATATGAACGTAAATCCGTAACAATACCGCAATATTTAATAATCGAAGGCAAGCGCGAGGGCTTAAACTTTTCGCAAATCTTACAAGAGGCATTAAAAAATAAATTAGGTCTGAAATAACAAAAAATTTAATTTAAACCCCTTGAGAATTTTTCAGGGGGCTTAATTTAATAATTTAATAATTGAACGACATATCACCGAAGCCAATATTATTAAATCGTCATCATAAAAATTTGATACGCTCTCTAAATTGCAAACATAGCCGATCGGGTTATACGAAATTATATTTATAGCGTCATCGTTATATTTTGCCTGCAGAGCCTTTATTATTAATTCAATTTCATCCGGATAAAGCCAATTAATATTATTAGAATTTCGCAAGAATATTAAAAGCCTCCTGACGTTCAATTAATATTTTTTTTCGAATTTCGGCGCGCTGTTCTGAATTTAAAATTTTTATTTGCCCGGTTAAATCCTTTGAATTGCCCTCAATTTTATTTTTAATTCCATTTTTATTTTTATCTGCGTCCATAAAAAAAAAGCCCCTCCAATTTAAATTTTAAAATTCATTTTATATTAAAGAGGCTTAATTTAATAATTTAATAATTTTTAATCCGTCCCGTTTACAACATTCTTTAATACAAACCATGAGTCCAAATTATGAGGCATCGGCAATGGCCTTGAACTTATCGACATAAAACGCTGCGGAGGCTTTTGAGTAAACCATGTATTCGGCACATATTCTTCCATGTAATTCATATAATCGCCGTTTTTATCAAGCAATGTCACGCTTCCGTATAGCATCGAATTTTGTTCGGTTGACGACATTATTAAACATGTTTCAGGGTCTATAATCGATTTTAAATCGCCGTTCTCGTCCGGGTAAAATTCAGTATACGTATACACATCAAAGTCAACGCCGTATGTTGCAATATGTCCCAAATATTTCACGCCGTTCTCTAAACTCACCGGGCGAATTTCTCCGAGTTCAATGCGCCGGGCATCTAATAATTTTATTAATTTCTTATTCGTTAATAATGCTTTGGCTGCATCGCGTCCGAGTAAAAGCATATCAGCATTAAATCCGGCCTTTAATAATTCATCTGAATATTCGTTTAACTGCCCTAAAATATCAAAATTCTCGTCCCATTTTTCGGTCTTGTCTATGCTCTTAACATTTTTAAATCCGTAATCAACAATAGCATTAACGCCGTTACCTTTTATATATAATTTTCCGTCCTGCTTGACGCGTGCACACATATATTCCTCCCTGCGCCATATAGCGTCCTGCAATTCTATAACGTCCTGCGCTATAATTTGCGCCGCTCTATCCTCCGGGCTTAATCCTGAATTAAAAGGGGCCTCGCCTAATAACTTTTGCATTAATGTATCATTCGTAATTACTCTCTCAGGTGCTACCAACGGCGGGCGGGAATCTCTTACCTCATAGCCATCGCGTGAAATACTCTCGCTTCCTATTCTGGGATTTACATAAGGTGCAAGCCTCCGGTGCGCGCTGGAAAATTCAAAACTCACCTGCTCGGTCGGAAATAAAATGTGATTTGAGAAAAAGCGATCCCTGAAAAATAATCTCAGCGGAATACTATTTTTTATAACGCCTCTTAATGTTGACGGTTCATAATAGTTAAATGCCATAATTAATTAATTTGCCCTCCTTCTACTTTTTCGGTTCTATTCGTAATATTTACGTCTGCTTCGTCTATTTCATTGCCTGACATTTCTGGGTCTTCGTCATCGTATGCTATCGACCCGCCGTCTATAATTTCGCTGCCTGAATATCCGTAACCCGTTGCATTGCCCGCTTCTGATTTTGCGACTTTTCTTAAAAATATCTTGTTATATCTCAATACCCAAGCAATCGATCGCGCGATCCCTTCATGATCCTCGCCTTCAGGTTCAAATATAAAAATTACCTTCCATAAATTAAAATCGCCTTCCAAATATACGGCGCATTCTGTTTCATGGCCGGGTGAATTCAAAATGTCATCGGCTAATATTGCAAATTGTCCAACGCTCTCACAATCTTCAGCCGTTGCAGGTCTGTATTTATCTTTTTCATAGCGTTTTAATAATGTCCCGCGTAAAAATTTCCCTTCTGCATCGACTTTTACAATATCCGTGTGAATTACTCCGTGCGGCCCGGTCACTAAATAATCAGCCTCCGGGACTCTGTTACTTTCAACCGTTACCAAATTTAAAGTGGTAGCCATAATTAATTAATTTTTCACTCCTCTTATTTTTTTCATTTTATTTAAAATCAAAGCTTGGAAATTTTCCGACCTGCTTTTATTACTGATACCGCCAATATTATTTAACGCGCTCTCTAAATTTTCGCTCTCAACTTTTCGCGCCTGAATATTTTCAAGTTTTAATAAATTTATTGCGATATCCTTTGCATTTTCAAAAGTTTTATATTTCGCCTCATAAATTAAATTTTCGCGTCCGGGGGCGTTTAAGTCGTCAAGCTCCTTTAACCTCTCGCGCTCGGCCTTTATTCCTGCATCGTATTCTGCTTTTAATTTTTCAGGTTTTAATTTTTCATTTTTATTTTTATTATTTACGGCCTGAGAATAATAATTATTTTTAAACTTTTCAGGCAATTTATTTATTAACGCGCTCCCATATTTATTTTTTAATAATCCGTTTGCATTTGCGCTAATTTCTACCGGCTCCCCTATTGAATCAATAAATTTATATTCGAATGCCTCACGTGCACTGAACCATGTCTCAGCGTTCATGAATTCGCGTATTTTTATTTTTTCAAGCCCCGTCTTTTCGCTATATATACCCGCCATCGAATCGCTTATTTTTTCCAATACTCCGGCCATGTCCTGAAAATCTGCGCTATCACCAAATAAAGCACCGGACGGGTTATGAATCATCAATAAAGCATTTTCCGGCATAATAACCTGATCGCCGCACATTGCGACAATACTTGCAGCCGAAGCCGCTAAACCGTCAATTATTACCTTTACTTTTGCGCTGGAATTTTTTAAATAATTGTACATGGCCTGCGCCTCAAAAATATCTCCGCCGCTTGAATTTATACGCAAAATAATCTCGCTAAAGTCCTGCTCCTTTATTTCGTTAATTAAATCAATTGCGCGTATTCCAGTCCATGTTAATTCGTCAAATCCGATATTGTCATATAAAAATATTTCGTTTGCATTCCTTATCCCTAACATTTAAATTTTTTATGCCTCCTCGTATTTCTCTTTTAAATTTTCGTTTTTATTCTCAAATAAATTTTTATAACGCTCTGAAATTAAATTTATTGCAAAAATTCTCATTCCCCTTTATTTTTCCCTTTACGCCGTCCTATATTCATTTTTTTTAATTTTCCTGCGCCTGATTAATTTCCGACTCTTCTCCGCCCTGATCGCCTTCATTTTCATTGCTTGTTCCTTCTGTTTTAGCTTCTTCCGTCTCGCTACCCTCCGTAACCTCTTCCGAATTTCCAGCGCCAATATCGCCGGCATTATCACGATTAATAAAACCATCGCCACTAAAATCTGAATACAATAATTTATTTTCTCTTTTAATTTGTTTAGCATTGCTCTCAAAATCACTCCCGGTTAATTCCATCGTCTCGCTTTGCCCCGTGCTGAATCCGTTTTGTACTCTTAATATTGCGGCATTCACCTCCTTTACTGGATCAAGCTGCCCTTGCGCCGGCCCCGTCCATTCGCACCAGGAATATAAATATTGTTTATAATCGTCATCAAAATATCCGGGACAATTAATCCGGCCTTTTAAATTCGCCTCAAATAAAAACTCGTTATATAAAGGCTGGCAAAAATTTACGGCAAACCATTTGCGCCAATATTTAAATAATTTCCAAGCCTCTAACAATGCACCCCTTGACGCGCTGTAACTTGACGTAAACTGCATATTTAATAATTCAGCAGGAATTCCTAAAGCCCCGCCGATTTGTCGCACTAGACTTGTCACAAATCCATCAAAATTTGAATTAGGACGCGCCGGACTAACTCCGACCGGATCAACGCCGGGGGGCAAATCCATAACAAGCCCGGACATATTTTGCTGGGAAAAGTCTAGATCGTCTAATTGCCCGAACCCTGACTCGCTCGCGTATTCTTCTTCTCCGTATTCTGACTCCGTTAATTTATGCGTGAAAAATATTGCGTACATTCCTGCAACAACCGCCGCCATTAATTCTGCGTCCGTATACCTTCCAAGCTGCTTTAACTGTTCAATAACAGGACTCAAAAAAGGCACGCCCCTATGCTGGTTAATTCGTTCTGCCGGCATTAAATGCAAAATCTGCCGCCGCCCTGTTAAATGCCCGTAAATAGTCACGCGCTTATATTCAAGCAATGGCTGACCGCTTAATTCACTGTACGGATGTCTATTCGCAACATGATAAGCCACCGGGATACCCTTCTCGTTTAATTCGACCCCTTGATCCAAAATTGCACCGCGCGGCCTAATTAAAGGATTTTGCAAGCGATCGCCCTCAATAATTCCAATTCTGAGATCGTATAAAAAATTTTTATCAGTACGATAAGGCATTAAAATTAAACAATCTCCATTTAATAAAACGCTTTTAAATGCTAAATTCTGCAACTCGTAAAAATTCATTTGCCGGTAATAATCGCACAATTTATTCTCCGCCCAGTAATCAAACTCGGCCTCGATCTTGTCATTTAAATTTTTCGTTTCGTCTTCGTTTAATCCAAGCATCTCACCGGGAATTCTTGCGCTTAATTTTAAACCCGGCCCGACCGCGTTAAGTGTCAAGCGATCGATCGCACCCCGTCCTAACGGCCCGCCCCCGGAATATAAATCCCTTGAACGCGCACGTAATAATTCTAAATTTTCGCTGATATCTTCGGCCGGACTTTTACTTGTGCTAACCCAGCCGGCTGTACCGGGATGCACTCTTGAAGCCCCGTGCAATGAATATCCCGAAGCCTGAATTTTTTTATTATTTAAACTCAAACTCCGGGATTTTAATTTTTTATTATTATTTATTTTCATGTTTTATAATCCTGCGTTAAATTCCTCCTGAGTAATTCTCAATATTTTTTAAACCTGACCGGATAAACATTCTTTTAATTCCTCGTTTGAACTTGTCAAAACTTTTAAAATGTAAATTAAATCATCCGGCCGGCCTGAATACCAGAAATTTAAATCCTCTAAATACAGCCCCGCATATTCTTTGCAACCCTCTAAAAGCAAATTTAAACACTGTTCGTAATCTTCTCCGCTGTCCATTACTTCCAATTCCGGGACTATTCCTGACACATGGCCGTTCTCTTCAGTTTTATATTCAGCGTGTAAAGGCATTTGACGAAACGCAGCCGTTAATAATATTGGGTTATTTAAATTTATTTTTGGCATTCGCTTTTCCCTCCGAATTTTTTTAAAAACGCTCTTATTTTACCAGCTCTCACGGGGGATTATTACTCTGAAACGCTTCCTCCGATTGTCTACATCTGCAACGTATATCGCACGCTCTAACGCCTCGATCATATCCTCAACCGTCTTTAAATCGGCCCGCGTCAATTTCAACCCCTCAACCTCGTAAGATTGTCCGGATAATATCGCCTGCTCTGCTTGTAAATATAAATTTAAACGCTCCTTTTTACGCTCAATTCCTTCCTCGTAACTATTCATTAATTTTAAATTTTCAACCCTCCTCTTAATATTAATTTACGCTTTACACTTTTATTTTTATTTATTTGCAAGTCCTCGCGCTGTAAATTATTCAAATCGCCTTTATTATGCTTCTGCGATAATTTCGCTAAATCAGGCTTTATTATTCCAAGCGCTCCCGTTGCGTAAATTCGACAATCTAAAGGCTCGTTGCGTATATCCCTGTAACGCTTCTCCCACGTTATTACATCGCGCCCGGCTTTCCGATGCACGACCATCCGTTCACTCAATAACCCGGTAAAATAATTATTCCAATAACCGCAATTATTATTTTTAAAATCCTTCGGAAAATGACAATAACCCGGCCCGGCCTTTTCTATTTTCAGACGCGCATATAATTCTCCTTTTAGCGTGTTAACTCCCAAAATAAATAACGGCACGCGACCTTTATTTCGGTGTGATACCCTTCCGACTCCGGGCATTCCTGCATTGCTTGAACCCTTGACGGCAAATATATTATTGCGCTTATTCTTTCGCACAAAATTATAGACTTCATCCGTAAAATGTCCGCCGCTGTCAATGCATGTACACGCTATTTTTAACGCCGTCCCATCCTTGTAATAATATTCATTTAATAATATTTCGCTTAAATTATTCCAGACCTCTATATTCGAAATATTGCCGTAAATCTCTTTATATAAAATTCCCCAGCTCTCTTGCCCCAAACCCCATCCAACAATCTCAAGGGCGAAGCGATCATCTTGAACATCAACGCCGGCCGTTAAAATTAAAACCTGATCGGGGACCTCGCATTTATATTCTTCGCGGTGAGTGTCAAGGCTTGTAACTTCGATCGTGCCAACCTTATTTTCATACGGTAAACCCAGCACCGTATTCGTCCAGACCTTTACCTCTTCGGGGCTGTCTAAAATTGCCTCCTCATATTGCTCGCATAACTCCTCCCATGAACTCCAGGGGCTGGCAAATGCGTTTAAATGGAAGCCTCTAAACTTTTTATTTTCAGGTTTACCAGCGCGCCAAATCCCTTTATTTTGTCCGGCCTGCCATTTCACTTTATTATTTAACGCACCGCATTTTTTGCATTTCATTACCGGCTCTGTTACGTCCTTGTATATGATTAAATCCCAGTCAAATTTATTATATTCACCGCATACAGGACAAGGAATTTCCCACTCCTCGCAGCTCGATAAATAAAAAGCCTTCTCGATCCTTGACGCTCCTAAAATGGTCGGCGTTGATACCCATACAATTTTGCGATTCCAAAAATTAGCAGTCCTCTTCATGGCCAGGCTTAACGGATCGCCTTCTGCACCCGCGCTTATCGGATATCTATCAACCTCATCGCATAATAAAACACGGATCGGACGGCTGGCTAAACTTGCAGCGCTATTCGCCCCGCTGATAGTAATATGACCGCCTGAAAATTTTTTGTGTAAAAGTGTATTGCCTTGATTCCTGGATTTTGGATCGCCAATCTTTTTATTTAAACAAGGTGTGTCCCGTATCATTGGCGCAAGTCTATCCTTTGAAAATGCTTGTCCCATCTGCAACGTGGGATTTAAAATTAATATCGGACTGGGTTCTTGATCTATGTAATAACCTATAACATTTAATAATATTTCTGTTTTTCCTATTTGCGCGCTCGACATTATTACAATTCGTTCGGCCTGGTTATCGCTTATAGCGTCCATTATTCCGCGCTGATATTCTGCTCTTGAGGTCCTCCAGATTCCAGGCTCCGCGCTAGCCTCAGGGCTTATCCTCCGATTTAGGTCGGCCCATTCTGACACACTTAAATCCGGCGGTGGTAACCATAAATAATTATGAGAATCAAATAATTTTTTAACGCGTAAATTTTCATTATTCAAATTATTTAAAATTTCTTTTTCAGCTTTTTCATTCTCATTCACCTTTTTAAATCACCTTTTAAATTCTCCTGATAATTCGTTTAACGCTTCGTAAATTGAAAATTTTAATTTTTCAACGGCCTCATTTAAATTCAAGCCTATTATTTCAGGCGCAATTTTTACAGGGATCGCCAATAATTTACTCCGAACGTTATTCACTTGTTTTTCCCACATTTCAATTATTGCGTTGCCTCTATATAATTCACCCCGTTCGATCGCAAGCTCGCTCTCCGCCAATTCAGCCTGCGCCGTTACTAATCGCGTCCGAGCTATGTTCAAACCCTCAGGATCAAATTTACTCGACCAATATGCGTCAACTATTTCACCCAGTTTATATTTACCGTTTTCACTTTTCGGAAGCGTCCCATTTTCTACAAGCCTGTAAAAAGTCCTCTCGCTCAATTTTAAAAATGCCGCCGCCTCTTTTGGACTCACTCCGATTGATCGATAATCCATTTGTCCTGCTCGTTCCATTCTTTTAAAGCGCCCTCTAAATCGTCCCGGTGATAATGCGTCCGAAATTTAAAACATTTGTTATTACTGCATTCAATCATATAATCCTCGTGATAAAAATCAGCTTGTAAATAATTGCAGCTTATTTTGCCCCTTTTCTTTTGCGACGCTCTTAACGCCATCAATTGCGTTTTACTAGTCGACCAGATTATTTTATTTATTTTTGGCCATGACCCGCAATAAGGGCAGCATTTAATTTTTTCCTGCGTATTCATTCCACCAATTCACAACCCTAAAAAGTCCGGGACCTTTTATTATTTTATTGCCCTCATGATTTAAACATTCTGGATTTTCGCAACGTATTTCCCACCAATATACCCGGCTGCCATCGATATTATAAAAAAATTTCCCGTTCGAATATATAAGGCGGGTTATCTTTATATTTTCATCGCTCTTGCATTTAGGACATTCGCAAATGCATAATTTTTCGGCGATATAATTTGAACCGTTCAATTTATAAAATTTCGGGTCGCCCTGCTCTTCGTTATAAATCGGAATTACGTTTTTATTATTTTCCTCTTCAAACGCGATCAGAATCTGTTCAGACATTTTTTTATTTTAATTTTCCCGGTTCCATTTGGCCTGCGCTTCTTCTATCGTCCCATAATCCTTTAACCTGCACCCGCAATCAGAATTTAAACAATATGCCTCATGCCTCAAATATAAACCCCTCTTGCGCGTAATAATATTGGCCTCACTCCCACAAAAGGGGCAGCGCTTCAAATTAAAATTATTTTTATTGTTATTGCCCTCAGACATAATTTTTTTTATCTCCGTTCTATTTCGCTTTTATTTTTTATTCTGAGAATAGCCTCTCATTAAATTTTTTTATTTCGTCCCTCGAAATATTCACGCAATACTCTTCAAATATAACCGGGTCATATTCAAAATACCCAGCGTTAAAATATCCGATCGCATCCCTTATCGTCTTCGAATACGCCCCGACCAAATATTTACACTCATTCGTAACACTGTAAAATTTTTCTCCGTCTTCGCTCTTGACGCATTCAACATAACACCCTCCGCCGCATTTTGCGTTTTTGCAGTTTAAAGAATTTATAAAAGGGCACGGATCAATTTTCATTTTTATTTTTATTTATTCCCCTCTAAAAAATTCCTATACTCACGCAACACCCTTAACTCTGCAAGCCTGTCAGTTAATTCCGTTCCCTCAAATACGCCCCATTCTATATCCTGAATAATTGCCGCGCGCCTGCTCTCAAAATACTTTAAAATCTCTTCGACCGTCAACTTCATTTTTATTTAATTACCTCCGTAATATTTTTATTTTCGCACTCGATCCGCTTTAACCGCATTTGCTCCAACCGCAATTTAAACATTGAACGCAACCCCCTTGATGAATTAGCCCGGACGTTCCACAAAATGGGCAGCAATTATTTTTTTCATTTTCATTTTTTATTTCATGTTTTATTTCATGGCCGGAAAAATTATTTTTATGTTCATGGCCGGGTAAATTTTGTATTTCGCTTTCACTCAAAATCCTCCGACCCCCTTTTTCAAAATCCCAAATATATTTAATGCTTTTTGCTTGAGACATTTTTTTATTTTTTTCTCCTCGTCAATTTAAAATTTTATGCGTTTAATTAGCACTCATTATTTTAAACTGATAATCATAAAAAAAAATTTCATCCGCTCTCAATTTTTTTTTACCCTTCATAAAATTTTTTTACGCCCATCATGTTCATCTCACTCCCAAAATTTTCTCCGATCGATCGCTTCAACCGTTAAAATTTTCGCGGCAAATTTTTAAATTTTTTATTTATTTTTTATTTATTTTTACGTCCAATTTTAAATTTTTCCGACATTATTAAACGCTTCACATTCATCTCATAAATCATAAAAAAAGTTTGAGGCATTAAACTTCAGCGCATTTTAAATTTTTTCGTTTTTGCCACTGCCAAAAATTTTTGCCCGTAACTATTAAAATTTCGGGATTCACACGGCGAACCCCGCCCGCTATCCGTCACAGTACCTTTTCAATTTTCGAACGCTTTTAAATTTGTTTTGCCTCTCAAACTTTAAAGACATCTTTAACCCTCCGAATTTTTAAATTTTTCCTTTAGCACTAGGCTTATTAATCTGCCAATAAATAAAATTTTTCCCTTTAGCACTCGTGAAGTGAATGTGATAATCAATCATAAAATTTTAAAATTTTTCCATCTTTAGCAACCAGTATATTATTCTGCTAATCAACTTTTAAAATATTTTTTTCGCGTCCTCTTTAGCACTCATAATTAATAATTGCTAATTAAAAATTTTAAAACGGCTGATCAATTTCCTCCGGGGATAAATCTGATTTAAAATTTACGCTCGGAATATTTTCACAGAAATTTATTAAATCGTTTAATAAGTTTATGGACTCAGATAAATATCTCGGTTTGCATTCGCCCCTAAATTCAATTAGGGTTTTTATATCCTCGATACGCTCTTGTATTTCATAAAATTTATTTAAGACAATCATTTTATATTCATCCTTATCCGGGCGGCGCTCATAATGAGAATTTTCAAACATTTTAAATTTTTCTCCTTATTAAATTCCGTTTACTCTTTGCTTTTGCTTTCGACTGGATCGCCGGCAATGTCATAATAAATAAAATTTTTTTCTTCAAGGAAATTTATAAGCGTGTTAAGCATTTTGGAACATAAATCAAGCGTAAAGCCGTCCAGCTTGTCATAAAAATTAACATGAGCCAGTAAACTCCGAATATTTTTAATTACGCTGTAAACCTCTTTATTATGCTTTGATATTAACGCATAATCAAAATAATCCGGGTCATAATTATTATTATCATAATTATTATTATCATAATTATTATTATTATTATTAATGTCTGCTTTCATTGCAGCGTCTTTTATTCTCATTTTCATCATTTTCATTTTCCGTTCTCCCTTTCTTCTATTTCATCGGCTCTGATACTTTGGTCCCTGTGCTGAATAAAATTTAATTCATCGTTAAGAATTTTCAGAGCGTGCTCTATTTTTTCGCGCAAAATAAATAAACGTCCAACGGGATCGCCGTAACCAAATTTTTTTAAACCGGTATCCCTTATAATATTCGCTGATAAGCTGTTTAACTCACCGTAATAATTTTTTAATAATTCAATATCGTTTTTTAATATATCCTGATTGTTTTTATATTTGCCTCTTAACTTATGCGAAATAAATTTTTTACGCAAATTTCAGAACACCTCATGAAAATAATTTTAATTAAGAAATGTCCCAAAATATTTATTTTTCAGGCAAATAAAACAGGCTGTTTTAAATTTTTATCGAATTATTATATTTTTATCGTATTCCCTTTTATATTTTTAATTAGGCCATGAAATACGCGGGCGTTAAGTTATTAGGGTTAATATTTTCCGGCAATAAATATTTTACGGTTTTTGTCGCGCCTGCTTGTATCATTTTCCCAATTCCCATTAAACCGCGCATGATCCTCCGTGTATATGAACCAGCCAAATTATTTAAATTTAATGCCGTGTTAATACCCTGCGTTGTTATTTCTTTTGCCCCCGCTTTGAACTGCCTCACAATTTCAGTTATTACATTTTCTTTTACGCTCATCGCCATATCAGGCTCAAAAATTTCCATTTCCCTGTACGCATTAGCCGATTCATCAAAATAAATCTGCCACCGATACGGGGTCATTTTTTCCTCGTTTGAACCCTCTTCATGAACATAAACATCGATAACCGGTTCAACATGACGGTCGGCTTCATCTGGTAAATGTCCTTTATCCGGTATCCATTTGTCAACGATAAGAACACCGCCGAAATTACGCAAAAGCTGTGTATTTCCCTGTAAATCGTCCTGCGTGCTAAAGCGTTGATTCCTCATGCGATCGCGTTTTCTCAAATGGTGCGACACTTCGCCGTAAAAATCATATTTAAATGCCATGTTTTTCAAGAATTGCGTAATTTTTGATATTTCATGCTGGCTGTTTTCATTTGCACATGAAAAATTACTCAATGAATCAATAAATACAAATTCCGGATTAAAATGCTTTACCAGCTTGTCGAATATTTCCTGGCCGGACGTTGTGTCAAGCATTAAACCGAGTTTATTACCGTCTTCCATAATAAAATTTTCTTTATCGTATTTCCAGCCTAAATCGTCGCAAATTTTATAATAACGTTCTACAACATTCGCCGCACCGTATTCTCCGACTAAAAATAAAACCTTATGCCCCTCCATCGAAGCTTTGCACGCGGTTTTCATTACCATAAACGTTTTGCCCGTCCCTTTATGGCCGGCGATAAATTTAAATTTTCCCTTTTCGAATCCGTATAATGTCTCTCTCGGTTCGATCCTGTCTATATCATCAAGCGACCAGCGTGCACTCTCAAATAATGCAATATCTTCAGGCGTTACGATTGTCTCACGTTCCAAAAACGATTCACAACCTAATTTTTTACGCTCTTCTCTGGCTTTTTGCTGGCGTTTTATTTCGGTATCAACTTTTATGACCTGCTTTTCAGCGTTTAGAACTTTATTATAATTCGCGGCCCATTTGCAATCCTTTACCCTTAAAAACTGAAAATCACGCAAATTAAAGCACAACGGCTTATTTAAATCGAAAAAGCTATATTTATTATTACCTGAACATTTTATAAAATCTGAGTCCGGATCGTCTTCGCTTTCCTCTAATTTAAAATAGCCGCCAACATTCAATTCATTCAAGTCCGAAGGGTTCAACGCTGATTTTTCAGAAGCCACAAAAAATATTACTCTAAACGGATTAACCTCGCACAAATCCTCATCAATCCACCCTGCACGCTGTTCCATAACCCATGAACGAAAATGTTTATATTCGTGATTAATGTAAATCCTATTATTATTTTTATTTACTTTAAAAAGGGTGTTATGGTTGTCGAGCACGATAATTTGATGGCCGTCGGAAAATCCTTTAATAATAAAAACGTCTTTATTAATTCTAGGATCATAAGCTGAATTTATATCTAATTTATTAATTATGGTATTCATGAACCCATGAAACTCCTTTTTTTTAAATTTTTTTAGGCTTGTTTTATAATCTTAATATTTTAAATGAAGCTGGGTGAAAAAACTTATTATGGTAATTAAAATATTAGATTTAACACGCAATTTTTTTAAAATCCGTCCTGAAATTGATTTACAAATTAAAAAAATATTTGATTCTCAGGACTTTATTTTAGGTGCTAGCGTTTTCAATTTTGAAGCCCATTGTAATAATTATTTAAATGTTAAAAATTCTATTTCCTGCGCTTCAGGTTCAGACGCTTTGCTCCTCGCGGGGATGTCCCTAAATCTTAAACATGATGATGAAATAATTACATCTCCGTTTACTTTTTTTGCCACTGCAGGCAGTATTTCGAGACTCGGCGCAAAACCCGTATTTGTTGATGTCGACCCCGACACGTTTAATATTAATTTGAACCAAGTTCGCGAAAAAATAAATATTTCAGACAAAATCAAAGCATTTATACCGATCCATTTATTCGGCCAAATGACTCCGCTTGAAAATATTACTGACGAGCTTAAGGAAAAAAATATTAAAATCATCGAGGATGCTGCGCAGGCGTTTGGAACTCACAGGAATATTAACGGCGAAATTATTAAGGCCGGAACAATCGGAGATATAGGATGTTATTCATTTTTCCCGACCAAAAATTTAGGAGCTTGCGGAGACGCTGGAATGTGCGTTACAAATAATGACGAATTAGCAAAAAGATTATTTAAATTACGCGTTCACGGTTCTGGAAAAACATATTATCATGACGAAATAGGAATTAATTCAAGACTGGATGCTATTCAGGCCGTAATACTCGACATTAAATTAAAATATCTCGACGAATGGAACGCCGAACGCAGAAAATTAGCGGAAAATTATAAAAATTTATTTGCGTTACATGGCCTCGATGAATTTATTACTATTCCCTACGAATTGCCGGGAAATTATCACATTTACCATCAATATGTAATTAAGGTTCATAATAATAAGCGCGATGACTTGATGAAATTTCTTGAAAATTTAGGAGTTCAAACGAGAATTTATTATCCGTTGCCCCTGCATCTGCAACCGTGTTTTAAATATTTGGGCTATAAAGCCGGAGATTTTCCTGTCGCTGAAAAATTATCAAATGAAGTTCTTGCGCTTCCCGTTTATCCCGGACTCGAATTGAACGAGCAGGAATATTTAATTGAAAGCATGGAGAAATTTTTTAAATCATAATTAACGTTAAAAAATTTGGGAGAGATTTTATTTCTGATCCCTCCCGTTAAATTTATTTTTTATTCTGACATCTCGTTTATGAAATTATCCCATTTATTTTGCCAGAGTGTTTTTAATTTTTGACGCTCTTCACCAGTTCCGCCGGAATGATTTATCGAATTTATGCAGAATTGTTTTATATCAGCGAGATTTAAATCCCATGCTAACACCGCAGCATAAAAATCATAACTCAAACCTTTAGTGTAAAACATTCCAGGATCATCAGAAGCTAATACGACCGGCACACCAGCTTTAATATATTCGCGCGCATGATGTTTGCTGAGGTCTGGAGCATAACCTAAAATCTGATTACTTATCGGACAAACTTCAATAACAATATTTCTCTCAATTAATTTTTTAGCAATTTCGGGAAATCTGTATAAATTAAATCCGTGTCCAATTCTCAAACTCCCCAATAAATAAGCATCAGCAAGTGAATTATTTTCGGGCTTAACACTCTCGCCGGCATGAAGATAAAGATCGTATTTTTTGCCGTTGTTTTTGGCTTTTATAAAATGTTCCGCGAAATCTTTAAGAGGCTGCCCTGTATCTTCTTCACCGACAAGATCGATCCCAATAAATAAATTATTTTGACCGTCCTTAAATTTATTCTGTAAATCAATTTCACGATCAATAAGGCCGTCTATTCTTTCAAGGGGTTTTTTTGCGATGGTTTTAGTGTCAGAAAAAATAATTTTTACCGTAAACTCATCATGATAATTATTTTTAACGTAATTATATGCCTCCTGGAACATTTTTAAATTTTGGCCTTCAGCATCAGAACTCACAATACGAATTTCAAGACGTTGCGTATTATCATAAGCCTGTTCGGAAAATGCTAGGGTGTAATACTCTTTGAAAATTTCAGGGGATTTAAAAATTTTTCTTATTTTGGAGAAATTTTCCTCAAAAACTTCCCACGGGTTCCTGCCCTCTTCTCGTTCGCCGTTTATCCATTCGTTAATAACATTTTCGCGACCTATTAATTTAGCTCCGTCCGAAAAATTTAAAAAGCCGTCCGTAATTTCATCATAGCCCTTTACTCTTAACTCGCAGAACGGAATATCTTTATTATTTTTGTAAATGTATATGCAAATATTATTTGATCTCTCGCAAAGATTAAATAAACCTTCCACGCTTAATAATGAGCTTGAATGAGTGTGCAAATTTGCGCCCTTCGGCATTTTGAGCAGAAATCTAAATAAATCCGTTTTATATGCTTTATCGTCTTTTGGGTTGACATGCTCATAAAAAGGTCTCGACGGATTATAATTTTTTTGGGCTTCAGCTTTTAAATTCTGTAATTTCTGGTTCACGATTTCTTCTTTTGGACTGAGCGTTATAGAATTCTCGTTTAAAAGCTGTTTGCGCTCGGTGTTATATTCTTCAATTGATGAAGGCATAAAATCCGTAGACCACGCAAAAACTAAATTTGATGAAGCAAGAACAGAGGCCAGAATTAACAAGGGTGAATATTTTTTAATTTTCAAGTTAAATTCCTCCTAAAATAAAAATTTTTGCGATTATACTATTTAAACTCGATAAAATAATTTTTTTCGCCGTGAATTTTATAATCTCGATGCAAATTTAAGGCCGTAATATTTTCGTGAGAGTTTAAAAATTTTCCTGATTCGTCGCGGTTTAATTTATTTTCGTCGAACTCCTCATAATTTTTATTTCCAATATACGAGCACCATGCATCAAAATCTTTACAAATATTTCCGTCTGAATCTTTAATTACAAATTCTGATGCGTAAACAGGAAACTCGAAACAAATTTTTACAGTTTTTGCGAACATCGGCATATATAAATATTTTCTTCTGTCCCATTGATCCGAATATGTAAATTTTACCGTTCGGCCTTCTGCTACTGGATTAAGTAACGTTTTAAATTGTGATGGATCTGGAAATGCCTTTAAACCTTTTTCAAATTCCCTCGTTACTGGAAATTCTCTTAATTGAGGTATCCAACCATAACCAAAATTACGATTATCGGCAGGGAACCAATCACTAACGGAAATATTATTTAATTTATCTTTGATGCTGTATTTTTTGCCGAGTACTTCAGGATAATTATTTAATAATATTTTCATGGCGTAATCTGCATAATAATAATTTGTCGCAATACCCGGATGGTGATTTATAGGATTAGCCCAAATATAATAATCATCATCGTTTCCATGTTTTTTTACAAAATCATTTATACAATTAAAAGCTGGTATACCTGCACTACTAAACAATGGCATTACATTTTTATATAATCTATCATATTTTTTTAAATCTGGATGAGCCGGAGTTGTTAACAAGAATGTTTTTAAATTATGCTCCCTTAAAAATTTTCCTAAAGGTTCAATTGCAAATTTATAGTATCTTTTAAGGTTCTCGCCTTCTACTGATTTGTAATGTCTTTCTTCTGGAGTATATTTATTTTCCGTTTTGAGTGCATCTAGTCCTAGTAATATTAGTCTCTCCCTCAAAGTATCTCCAAATCTATGAACGATGTTAGGAAAAAATATTTCTGCAATTCTACAAATATGCCCCTTTAAACCAGAAAAAATAATATTATTGTCAGGCCAATACTCTTCTGGAATAAGTGAAGAATTTTTCAAGCCTAAATATTCAGGATCATTTTCAACATAACCTATTATGATTAAATCAGGTTGTATATTTTTCAGCACATCAAAATTTTTCAGCCAGTCTAATTCATCATATGTTGAAGCCCCACAAATCCCTAATGCTACTACATGACAATTTGTATAACCGTTTTCCTGAATCATTTTATTCAGAACTCTCCACCACAAAATATTTGAATTACTAGAGCCATGCCCCGCGATAAATGAATCACCTATTACGAGTATAATTTTGTCTTCAGGTTTTTTCTCCAACATAGGATTTATAACGGGGTAATTATATTTAAAAACATTATCTGGAATCATTGAATGAGTTTTAGTCCCTCTGAACATGGCCGCATCATCATAAGACCAATATTTAAATTGAGGCATCATCATATCCGCTAGCGACAAAATTATATAAATAATTCCAAATACAACCATAAAATATTTAACTGCTTTAAACGGTATAAATCTATATTTTTTTACACCTTCTAATTTTTCGGATTGGGAAATATATAAATTTGTAATTGAAATTTTTTCACGCCTGATTTTCAAAACATGTAAAATTATTCCGCATAAAATTATCCCAACTATAAACGCAACGTATAAAACTTGATTAAATAAATAATCCCGGAAATCCAAAAATTTATAAATATCACGAAATAATATTAACCTGTTTAATATTCCGTTAAGCGCATACACCCCAATTAACGAACATAAAAAATTTTTCAAGCTTAAATTAATTTTTAATACTCTCGAAATTAAATACATTCCTGCACAGCAAATTAACGACGCAATAAATATAACCGCATAATATGACCAGTACAAAATTATTTCACCCCAAAATCAAAATAACGTATATATAAATGGTGCCATTACACTTGATGAGACAAAAAATAAAATTATTCCGAGTGCTATTAAAAATATTACGACCGGGATTAAAATATATTGTCCGTTGTTGACCAGCATTCCAAATAATTTAAGTGAAGTCCCGGCCATGCCCTTTTTACTCGAAGTGTCAGCGGGTTTCCAATCCGTAAAGCCTTCGCGCTCATCATATGGATATTTATCATCCCAGAACGCATATAAATATTTTTGACGATGCTTGTTATAAATTATTCCGATCGGAATTACAAATATTACGTATAAAATTGTTAACAGTATTTTAAAAATTATTTCGCCGATTTTATTCCCGATGTAACTAAAAATTTTATAAAACCAGTTTAACCACTGGGGAATAATCACGCCGCAAAATATCATATATAACCCAAACGCAAATATTAACATCATTAACGGAGACAAAAATCTTCCATAACGGAAAAACCAAACTTGAGGATCAAGCCAACAAAAATTTATCCAGGCAGTTCCAGACAGCCAACAAAATATTAAACCTCCAACCTGTCCGAAAATTGCTAAATCCGAAATTTCTTCAAGTTCCAATCTTTTTTTACGGTCATTCAAATATTTATTTTTAATCAAGGTCAAACCTCCTGAGCCACTCTTTACGAGAATTTTCATCAAATGCTTTATTATTCTGCTCCTGCTTGTTAAATAACCTGTTGCCTATTACGACAAAATCCATATCAGTAGCCATAAAACATCTATACGCATCTTCAACAGTATTCACGATCGGTTCACCGCGAACATTAAACGAAGTATTTACGATGACGCTGCAGCCAGTTAAATTTTTATAATCTTTTATGACTTCATGCATAAATTTATTTCTTGTTTCATCAACCGTCTGAACACGCGCTGAATAATCCAAATGCGTAACGGCCGGAATATCTGAACGAGGCTGATTAATAATTTCTGAAATTGTTTCGCAATCCCGTTTAAATGGCAGTCTTTTATTTTCGCGGACGTAAACAGTTTTTAACATGTACGGTGATTCTGCTTCAATGTCAAAATAATTTTTTGCGTCTTCAGCCAAAACCATAGGCGCAAACGGCCTAAAACTTTCACGGAATTTTATTTTTAAATTTAAATGTGCCTGCATTTTTGGATCAGTTGCAGACCCTAAAATTGAACGATTTCCCAAAGCTCTCGGCCCCCATTCCATCCGACCGCGCGCAACTCCTACAACATAATTTTTTGAAAGTAATTCAGCAACTTTATTTTCAAGTTCTGTTTCAGAGTTATACACGTGCCATTTTGCGTGCATTTTTCTTAATAATTCGTCGTCATCGTCGCTGAAATTTTTTATATCCGGGCCTAAAAAACTGCCTTGCATTGAGTCATTTAAATTTATATTTCTCGGATTATTTAAAATTTTGTGCCAATAATATAACGCTACTCCCAAAGCTCCGCCGGCATCACCTGAAGCAGGCTGAATCCAAATTGAATCAAAACCTGAATTTTTTTCAATATATCCCATTGAGACAACATTTAAAGCAACTCCGCCGGCCAAACATAAATTTTTTAATCCAGTTTGCTTTTTTACATATTGCGCCATTTTCAAAACAATTTCATTTGTGACATCCTGAATACTCGCAGAAACATCCATATAAAACTGTGTTAAAGGGCTTTCGGGTGAACGTGCAGGCTGACCGAATAAATTTTCAAAATTTTTATTGATCGTGTGAAGAGAATTTGTGTAAGAAAAATACTCCTGATTTAAAACAATGCTTCCATCGTCGTGAATATGAATTAATTTATTTTTTATCAAATCTGAATATATCGGATTTCCATAAGGAGCAAGCCCCATCATTTTGTATTCACCGAAATTAATTCTGAAGCCGGTATAAAACGTAAACGCAGAATATAATAAGCCCAATGAATTTGGATAACGAGTCTCCTTTAAAATTTCAATATTATTTTCATGGCCGATCCCGTAAACTCCTGTTGACCATTCGCCGACACCATCGATCGTTAAAATTGCAGATTCTTCAAAGGGTGAAGGATAAAATGCGCTGGCTGCGTGTGAGAGGTGATGCTCTATGTTAAAAATTTTATTTGAATTTACGCCTAATTCTTTAGCTATTACCTTATTGATCCAAATATTTTTGGTGAGCCATTTCGGCATTGATTTCAGGAAAAGATCGCACCCCCC